>CAZWFM010000260.1:0-3641 GCA_964633185.1 uncultured Bacteroidales bacterium
CCGCCAATATTGTTATCCACTTTTCCTGTGACAAGTCCAATATTACTTTGTCTGAAATCTGAAAGTTTATTGTAAATGACAAAAATGATGCGTTTGTCCAGATTATAGTCGAATAAATTCTCAATGCGTATAAGCTCTTTTTCTGCAAATTTTGCTGTGTATTCAGCCAAAGGCTTACCATATTCACTATAATATGTATCAAATCGCTCAAATCTTAAATAGGTCCAGTAAAAATCGTTATACTGAACCCTGTTCTTCCCAAATGTCATTTGATGGCCATTATAAAATTGAGCATCAAGTTGAAAAAATGAGAGCAATGAGATGCAAAAGAAGATAATATGATTAATCGTTCTGCGTGTCATTCAAAATCTCAAAACCTTTATAGAAGCTATAAAAATAACTTAATTCAAATTATAATTTCATACTAAAGAAGGTAAAAGTTTTTATTTGACCTTATTATCATAGTATAGTTAAATAACAATTCGTCCTTAGGGTAAAATTTTATAAAATAGTATAACTTTATAATAGGCACATCGGTATAATGTACAAATGCCAATTCATGAAGTATATTCTATTCATTATAATACTATTATTAACGCTGAATCTGAACGGACAGGAAAAAGAAGGAGCCGTTCTTTTCTTAGAAAACAATTCGTATGATTTTGGAAGGGTAAGAGAGGATAATGGAACGGTATCTTATACCTTTACATTTTCTAATACGGGCAATTTGCCATTGGTGCTTAACAATGTCAGAAGCACCTGCGGATGTACGACTCCAAAATGGTCGAGAGAGCCAATACCTCCGGGAGAGCGCGGCTATTTAACTGTTGAATTTGATCCGAAAAATCGTCTGGGGTCCTTTTATAAAACCATTCAATTGCAAAGTACAGCAATCAACAGCAATATGTTTGTAACCCTTACAGGGAATATTTTACCTCCTGTCAAAGAAGAAAAATTAATGTATACGATCGGAAGCCTGAGTGTAAAGTCAAAACATATTAATTTCGGGTATCTGTTTAAGGGAAAAACAGGGATTCAAACACTTACGATTGCAAATCATACGGATAGTATGATGCATATTGGTTTTCAGGATGTACCTGAACATATGGTAGTTCATTTGTACCCTTCAATACTGCAACCAGGGGAATATGGCCAGATAGAAATACACTACAATACCAATTTAATCGATGACTGGGATGTCGTTATTGAACGTCTGTCTGTATTAATTAACGGGAAAGAAGTTCAAAAAGACAAATTTGCCGTAACTGCCAACATTCGTGAAGATTTTAGTGGCTTGACCAATGAAGAGTTCATGAATGCTCCGATAGCCTGTTTTGATATAAAAGAACACACTTTTGATACCATAACAATTGATAAACCGGTGAAATGTTCTTTCAAGCTGAAAAACAACGGGGAATCAGATTTAATCATAAGGGCTTTAAAACCATCCTGCGGATGCACTCTTGCAAAGCAAAAAAGAAAAATTCTGCCTCCGGGGGCATCCACAAAAATTGAAGCTGTTTTTGATCCAAAGGGCAAGTCCGGCAGTTTTAAAAATTCCATAACCATAATTACAAATGATCCGAGATCATACAAACAATACCTTATTGCCGGGGGGTATATAAAACGCTGATCCTGTTCCTTTTTTGATAAGTCTGTCAAGAATTTTATTGCCGGACTTATTTTTGTTTTTACTTTTATTCGGAAAAATATAGTATGAACGGGCATTGCACGGCTTAAAACCGGATTATAAAAAGAGATGAAATCATTTTAATGGTACATGATCACAGCAATAGCGCGTAACTAACTTTAAATGAACAGGAGAAAGCAAAATAAGTCTGCTCTGTCTGTAGCGAAAGGAGTTCATAAACCCCCTTCAGTCAATCCTCATCTGCAAAAGGTCAGGCGCCGGGAAGTTACTGTTGATGAGTTTGTTGAAGGAATTATTAAAGGTGACAGAACCCTATTGAGCAGGGCAATTACACTCATTGAGAGCAACCTTCCCGATCACTTTGAGCAGTCGCAGGAAATCATAAATAAATGTCTTCCCGGTACGGGAAATTCCATCAGAATTGGCATTACCGGAGTTCCCGGCGTAGGCAAGAGTTCATTTATTGAAGTTTTTGGTCTGTATCTAACCCGTCTTGGGCATAACATTGCGGTACTTGCTATTGACCCGAGCAGTGAGCGTTCAAAGGGCAGTATACTTGGTGATAAAACAAGAATGGAATCTTTGGCATCTCATGAAAAAGTCTTTATCCGGCCTTCACCTTCTGCAGGATCACTGGGAGGTGTTGCGCGAAAAACAAGAGAGACGATATTGCTTTGTGAATCTGCGGGATACAATGTTATCCTGGTTGAAACCGTTGGGGTAGGGCAATCGGAAGTTGCTGTGAATTCAATGGTTGATTTTTTTCTTTTGCTCATGCTAGCCGGAGCGGGGGATGAATTGCAGGGGATGAAAAGAGGCATAATGGAAATGGCGGATATGATCGCCATTACGAAGGCAGACGGATCGAATACAAACAATGCACTAAAGGCAGCTGAGGAATATCGTTCGGCATTGCATTTGTTCCGGACTCCGGAATCTGGTTGGACACCTTCAGTTTTAACCTGTTCATCTGTTAAAAATTCGGGTATTGAAGAGATATGGGAAGGGATATCAAATTACAAGAATTTTGCAGAAAGCAACAATTTCTTCGCAAATAAGCGACGAAAGCAGGCGTTGTACTGGATGACAGAAACGATTCATGAGAGCCTCAAAACACGTTTTTATGGAAATAAAACCGTTCAGGATAAATTGGAAAAATTGAAAGAGGAAGTATTGAAAGATCGGGTCAGCTCTTTTTCAGCTGCTCAGGAAATTCTGAAGGAATATTTCAATTTAAAAAAGAAGTAATTTTTTTCATTGGTAAAATCGGAATATTCTGAGCATATCTTAATGGTATCTGAAAATTTCGTTTTTTTTGATATCAGTTTCAGCAACTTTTTGAATTGATTTGCTCGTTTTTAAAAGATGACAAAGATTTTGAACATTCCTGGAAATTCTGAGTTTATTTAACAATTGTTTTTGGTTTTAGGGCAAATATCGTTTGCCTTCATTTTTTATGAACTTTAGATTTCCCGGTGTTTATAGATATTTCAGGTTAATCCCGATTCAGAAAATGTCGGTGTTTCAGTTCTCTGAAATTCTTCCATTTCATTTGTAGTCAGAAAAATGCATCAATTTTATGGATTTTTCGGGTTACATTTGATTTTCGTTACAACTGGGATACGATCTTTACTTAAAAAAGAAATTCTGATGAAATACGATGTAATAATAATTGGCAGTGGCCCGGGAGGCTATGTTGCAGCAATTCGTGCTGCACAACTTGGTTTAAAAGTTGGAGTAGTTGAAAAAAGTGAGCTTGGTGGAGTATGTTTGAATTGGGGTTGCATTCCAACAAAATCTCTTCTTAAAAGTGCACAAGTATTTGAATATACCAAACACGCTGCTGATTATGGAGTAAAGGTTAGCGGTGATATCAAACCTGATTTTGCTAGGATGATAGAGAGGAGCAGATCGGTTGCAGAAACTATGAGCAAAGGGATCCGGTTTTTGTTTAAGAAAAATAAAATTGATCATATTCAAGGATTTGGCA
>CAZWFM010000261.1:0-3590 GCA_964633185.1 uncultured Bacteroidales bacterium
GACTGGTGTATTAGCCGGCAGCTATGGTGGGGTCACCGAATACCGGTATACTATCTCCCCGATGGAGAATATGTTGTTGCTGAAACCATTGAGGAAGCGGTAAAACTTGCGCAGAAAAAAACAAATAATTCAAAACTTTCGGAAAAAGATCTTAAGCAAGATGAAGATGTGCTCGATACATGGGCGTCTTCCTGGTTATGGCCAATATCTATATTTGATGGCATAAATGATCCTGACAATGAAGATATAAGGTATTATTATCCTACATCTGATCTGGTCACTGCTCCTGATATCATTTTTTTCTGGGTGGCAAGAATGATTATTGCCGGATACGAATTTCGAAATGAAAAACCATTTAAAAATGTATATTTTACAGGAATGGTGCGTGATAAGCTCAGGAGAAAGATGTCCAAATCGCTTGGAAATTCACCCGATCCGCTTGAACTAATCGATAAATATGGTGCAGATGGTGTTCGTGTTGGCATGTTGTTATGTTCTCCGGCAGGTAATGACCTTCTGTTTGATGAGTCATTGACCGAACAGGGCAGAAATTTCTGTAACAAACTCTGGAACACGTTCCGACTTATTAAAGGCTGGAAAACTGATGAAAAAATTAAACAGTCTGAAGTGACAGAACAAGCAATTGCATGGTTTGAAGCGAAGCTAAACCAGTCTCTTAAGTTAATAGACGATCATTTTTCAAAATTCCGTATCAGCAGCGCATTGATGGTGGTGTATACCCTAATAAGGGATGAGTTTTCAGGATGGTACCTGGAAGCTGTTAAACCTGACTATCAGAAACCGGTTGACATGTTTACTTTAGAAAAAACCCTTGTCTTTCTTAACAAATTGTTAAAAGTTTTGCATCCTTTTATGCCTTTTATTTCCGAAGAGATCTACCAGTTGATTTCAGAGAGAGAAGACGGTGAAAGTATTATGTCAAGTGAAATGCCGAAAGCAGAAAAATATAATGAAAACACCTTGATTTGGTTTGATAATACAAAGGAGGTGATAACAAATATTAGAAAGATTCGTGTAGATGAAAGTATAAAAAATAATGAAAAAATAAAGTTATTAGTTAATCCTTTGAATAAATATAATGAGCAATTTGATTCAATTATTGAGAAGTTAGCAAATGTTAGCATCCATTTTGGGAAAGTAGAAATAAAAGGTAATGGAATATCAAGAGGATTTATGACAAATTTTGCAGAATATGATATTCCTGTTAAGCAGAATATTGATATAAAAGCTGAAAGAGTGAAACGTGAAAATGAAAAGACAAGGCTTAAAGAAGAACTCAAATATCATCAGGGGTTTCTTACATCGGTAATGAAAAAGCTCAACAATGAGAACTTTGTTAGGAATGCGCCTGAAAAAGTTGTAACGATAGAGAAAAAGAAAAAAGCTGACGCAGAAGAAAAAATAAGATCTCTTACAGAACGTTTGAAATCCATTTCATAAAAAAATGTGAATAATAAAAAATTATGGTGCTAGTCTTTTAATAATCCATTTGTTTTTAACAAGATTAAACTCAAACCGGTCATGCAACCTGTTTCCCCTTTCCTGCCAGAATTCAAACAGATCAGGAATAAGCCGGTAACCACCCCAGTTTGAAGGACGGGGGACAGATCTGCCTTCAAATTTTTGATTCAATTCCTTCTCTTTATTTTCCAGAAAATCCCGGGATGGGATCTTTTCACTTTGAGGAGATGCCCATGCTTCGATTTTGCTCCCGAAAGGCCTGGTATCAAAGTATGCGTCGGATTCTTCCTGTGAAATTTTATCAATCTTACCTTCTATTCGGACCTGTCGTTTCATGGTATGCCACGGAAAAAGGAAAGAACCATATGAATTCTTTTTCAGGTGTTTTCCTTTTTTACTATGATAGTTTGAATAAAATGTAAATCCTTTTTGATTAAATTCTTTTAATAGTACAATTCTTGAACTGGGCCGGTTTGATTCCGAGACAGTACTTAATATCATTACATTAGGATCATCAAGGCCTTCATTAATAGCATCTTCAAGCCAGATGTCGAATTGTTTGAAAGGATCCTGTATAAGATTATCCTCATTCAACTCGTTTTCTTCATAATCATTTTCTAATTCATTCAGATCAGCCATAATATTTAAATTCTGTTAAACACAAACGAATAAAGAATATTTATTGTTCAAGGATTGTAAGATTGGCATTTTTAATGCTGGCGTTTAATTCAAAACCTATTAATAGTACAAGTGCATTAAAATTCAACCATAACATTAAGGCAATTAATGCTCCTATAGAACCGAAAAATCTATTGAATTGCGCAAAATTATTTACAAAGTAAGAGAACCCAAGAGAAGCAACTACAGTGAGTACAGTTGCTAAAGTTGAGCCGGCAGAAAAAAACCTCCATTTTGTTTTCCGTTGCGGTGCCAGGTAATACAAAAAGGAAATACAGAAAAAGGTCAAACCAACAATTACGATCCATTTACCGATTATAAACAAATAAAATGTAATATTCATTTGGATAAACCCACTGGTACTGAGATTTTCAATAAATATTTTATTTAAAAACATAATCAGTGTAGCGAGCAATACCAGGGAATAGAAAATAAAAACCAGTACAATTGCCACAAGTCGCTGTGTATACCAGGAACGAGTTTCAATGGTATGGAATGTTACATTAAAAGCTTCGATCATGCCATGAATTCCTTTCTGTGCAAAAAATAAGCTTACAAGAAATCCAAACAATGGCAAACCACTTCGTTTCTTAAATATTTCATTCAAAAGCGATTCAATGGCGATGTAGGAATTATCAGGCATAATTTCATCAAACACTTCAAATAGCTCTTGCTGGAAGTTGGCTATCGGAAGATATGGAATAAGTGCAAGTAAAAAAATTACTCCGGGACCCAGAGCCAACATAAAATTAAAAGCGATTGATGATGCCCTTGTGTTTAACGAACCTTTCTGTAATCCCCTGGAGAAAAACCAGATAACATCATATAATGGGACTTTATCGAATCCCGGGAGAGTAATGTTCCTTAGTTTCTCCCCCAACCGGTGAATTTGTTTATTAAATATCCGATATGTTCTTTCGTATGATGGTTTGTCCATAATAGATCAGAAGTCTAAAGCTTTGAGACTCAAATCAATACTTCCTATCTGATGTGTGAGGGCGCCGATTGAAATAAAATCAACACCACACTCAGCATAATCACGCAGATTATGTAAAGTTATTCCTCCTGAAGATTCTATTTTGTATTTGTTGTCTATTATCTTTACTGCATTCCTTGTATCTTCTATCGAGAAATTATCCAGCATAATAAAATCAATACCACCAAGTTTAAGAATTTGCTTCACATCACCAATATTTCTGGCCTCTACTTCAATTTTAAGATCTAATTTTTTCTCTTCTAAATATTTTTTGGTGTTTCGGATAGCATTTTTAATACCTCCTGCGAAATCGATATGATTGTCTTTGATAAGAATCATATCATATAAACCCATCCTGTGGTTTTCTCCTCCACCATATTTTACTGCTGCTTTGTCCAACATTCGCATACCAGGAGTTGTTTTTCTGGTATCAAGAATTTTTGTTTTTAACCCT
>CAZWFM010000262.1:0-3588 GCA_964633185.1 uncultured Bacteroidales bacterium
TGCCAATTATGCCGCAGATCTTTCAAGGACTATACCTGTTGACGGAAAATTCACCCAACGACAACGGGAATTGTATGATATTACTCTCAGGGTTTTTCATTATGCACGAAGTTTAATGATGCCCGATGCTACCATCAATTCATTTCATGATAAAGTATGCAAAATGTGGGAGGAAGAACACATCAAATTAGGGCTTTATACAAAAGAGGATGTAAAAAAGAACAAGGGAGAAAATGGCTTATGGTTTGAATATTATATGCATGGTACTTCTCATTTTTTGGGTCTGGATGTACATGATCCGGGAACAAAAGATACAAAATTTGAACCTGGCATGGTTCTTACTTGTGAACCCGGTATATACATTGCCAAGGAGGGTATCGGAATTCGAATTGAGAACGATATACTCATCACCGAAAAGGGAAATGTTGATTTGATGGAAGGTATTCCAATTCAGGCTGAAGAAATTGAAAGTTTAATTCAATAACTATCAAGGTAATACGATTAAAATGAAAAAAAATACCTTTTTTCTTGACATGCATCATTAAATAATATATATTTGACTGAACGTTCAATCAATACACAAGCGGCTAAAAACCGCTTATTATAAGACCTAATGGTTGACTAAACGTTCAGTCTATTCTAAATACTAACGGCGATGTCACCAAGAACCGAAAAACAATTTGAAGAGATAAGAGAAGAAAGGAAAGCTCTAATAAAAGAAGTGGCCCTTGAAATCATTTCTGAAGAAGGAATTCATAACACGTCTATCAGCAAAATAGCAAAAAGGGCTGGCATCTCGAAAGGTCTGATGTACAATTATTATGAAAGTAAGGAACAGATGATCAAAGAGATCATTTTTGATGGTTTTAACCAGTTTATCCGGGTGTTTGATCCCAACAAGGATGGCCTGCTTACCGATGAGGAAGCAAAATATTTTATTGATGAAGTCTTTCGTATTTTAGAGTCAAATATCAAATACTGGAGTTTGTATTTTTCAGTTATGTTACAGCCAAAGGTAATGCTGCTGATCCAGGACAGATTTATTCAAATGATTGAACCATTCATGAAAACTCTTGTATCTTATTTTGAAAGAAAAGGATACGACAATCCTTACGTTGAAGCCAGGATGATAGCAGCCTGCCTGGATGGGATCGGTTTTCATTATATCATAGATCCGAAAGGATTTCCGCTGGATGAAATTAAAAAACGATTATATGAATTCATTTAAATTTTGAAGCCATGAGAAGTAAATTTCCCAAAGTGATCATTACAATTACAGGCTTCCTGTTTACCGTAAGTTTACAAGCACAGAATGCAACCGAAATTGTTAGACGTGCCGATGACAAGATGCGCGGTGAAAAATCCAGTTACAGCGAATGGAAAATGAAAATTATCAGACCAACCTGGGAACGAACCCTGTCTTTTAAAAACTGGACAAAAGGAACTGAAAAATCCCTTGTATTAGTAACTGCTCCTGCCAAAGAAAAAGGCCAGACCTTTTTGAAGCTTGACCGTGAGATGTGGAGCTGGAATCCAACAATCAGTCGTACCATAAAATTACCTCCTTCCATGCTTTCGCAAGGCTGGATGGGATCTGATTTTACCAACGATGATTTATTGAATCAACGCTCAATCGTTGTAGATTATACCCATGAAATCATCGGAAATGAAGCTCTTGAAAACCGGGAATGCTATATTATTGAGTTAATTCCTAAGCCTGATGCACCTGTGGTATGGGGTAAAATAATATTCTGGATCACCAAACAGGATGATCTTCTAATGAAATCGGAGTATTATGATGAGGATGAATATTTGGTTAAAACCGAATTGGCACATAATATTAAAACTATGAGCGGTAGACTAATACCTGCTCAGTTTGAATTAATCCCTGCTGAAGAGGATAACCAGAAAACCCTTGTGGAAATTGAGAATATTCAATTTAATATCCCAATTGAAGACGGCTTTTTCTCCATACAAAATATGAAACGCGTGCGCTAATTCACAATTTCTTATATACAGAGATGAAATTAATTAAAATAGCCAGACGGAATTTATGGCGAAACAAAAGAAGAACTGCAATTACATCTGCATCCATATTGTTCGCAGTTTTTTTCGCTCTGATCATGAGGTCGTTTCAACTCGGATTCTACGATCATATGATTAAAAATGCCATTGAATCCTTTTCGGGTTTCCTGCAAGTTCAGCATATCGATTACCGGGACGATCCTTCTTTGGAAGCTTCTTTCCCTGTAAATGACTCCCTTATTCAACTGTTAGAAAATGCTGATGGAATTCAGACTGTTGTCCCACGGGTGGAATCTTTTGCGCTTGCCTCAACTGGAAATCAGACAAAAGGAGCACTTATTATCGGAATCGATCCTGTGAAAGAAACTGAATTGTCAGATCCTGCTAATCTTATTGTACATTATCGTATTACAAAAGATGTTCTTGAACAACTTAAGAAGGATGACCGATTGCCTCAAAAAATAAAAGAAAAACTGAATCTGATTGCAAACAAATCCTATACAAATACCGGAACGATCGCAATGGATCTTGATCTGAATGAAAAAAAAGACAAGGAAATTCTCGATGTCATTGGTGAAACCAGTTATTTCCCGGGTAGATACCTGACTTCTGATGATGATGGAGTATTGGTTTCCGATCGCTTATCGAAATATTTGAATCTAAGCATCGGTGATACCCTGATTTTATTTGGCCAGGGATACCATGGAGCCACTGCAGCAGATTTATATCCCGTGCGCGGAATAATAACAATTGCCAATCCTGAGCTTGATAATAAATTGATTTACATGAACCTTGCTTCTGCGCAATATTTCCTGGGTTTCGAAAATAGAGTAACAACACTGGCTATTAATCTTTTTGACAACAGCGATAAAAACATGCTGGCAACACAGAATAAACTAAATGCCCTGTTAACTGATCAAACACTCGTGGTAAAAAACTGGAAAGAATTTAATGAAGTACTCACGCAACAAATTGAAGGTGATAATCAAAGCGGGCAGGCATTCATGGCCTTGCTGTATTTTATCATTTTCTTTGGAATTATAGGTACAGTTCTGATGATGATCCATGAGAGAAAAAGAGAATTCGGAGTTCTTGTTGCGATAGGTATGAAAAAAACCAGGCTAGCAATAATACTTGTCCTTGAAATGATCTTTATGGGAATGATAGGTGTGGTATCCGGTACGGCTTTAAGCTTACCCATATTATGGATCCTTCATAATCATCCGGTACGTTTGACAGGCGATATGGCTCAGGTGATGGAAGATTTTGGATTTGAAGCTGTTATGCCATTGGCATGGATTGATATGTATGTCCTCTGGCAGGGTTTAATTGTTGCCCTGATGGTGGTATTGTCCTGTCTGTTTCCATTACGTAAGGTTTTAACTATGAAAGCAATTGATGCACTCAGAGCATAAAAAATTTAATACTTAAAGTAATGATACTAGCAATTGGTTGGAAAAATATATGGCGCAATAAAACACGAAGTCTTGTGGTTATTGTCGCCGTTATGTTAGGGATCTTTGGTGGCGTTATGGCTACAGGAATTATGCAGGGATGGATAGA
>CAZWFM010000263.1:0-3580 GCA_964633185.1 uncultured Bacteroidales bacterium
GTATGGCCGGAGTGTCAAATATTGGTGACGACAGGAACTGGTGCGGACATCCGATCGCGCAATCCAACTGGTATGCACTGGGGCGACTTGCCTGGGATCCGGAAGCAGCTTCGGAAGAGATTGCCGAAGAATGGATCGGGATGACGTATTCAAATAATAAGGAAGTGGTAGAACCTTTGCTGAAGATTATGATGATGTCGCGTGAGGCAGGAGTGAATTACAGAACTCCCTTAGGACTACATCACCAAATGGCATGGCATCACCATTATGGCCCGGGTCCGTGGATCAAAGATAAACCCCGTGCCGACTGGACATCTGCATATTATAATAAGGCTGATGAAACAGGGATCGGATTTGACAGAACAAATACAGGAAGTAATGCAGTAAGCCAGTATTTTTCTCCCCTGGATGAAATATTCGGAAACATTGAAACCTGTCCGGAAGAATTGTTGCTGTGGTTCCATCATGTTCCCTGGGATTACAAAATGAAATCAGGCAATACCCTCTGGGAAGAATTGTGTATGAAATATTATGCAGGTGTTAACCAGGTTCGTGAGATGCAGAAAACATGGAACACATTTGAAGGGAAGATAGATGATGAACGATTCAGACATGTGCTATCGCTCCTAAACATCCAGGTTAAGGACGCCATTGAATGGCGAAATGCGTGTTTACTGTATTTCCAGACATTCTCCAATATGCCTATTCCTGAAAAATACGAACAACCTGAAAGATCCCTTGATTATTACATGAAAATTGACAGGAAGTATTTGCCGGGAAGTTAATCTGAATCTTGTTTCTCTGTATACAAGTTTTATTGAATAGATTTCGGCATTGTCTAATACATAAGAATGTTAACTTTGTTGCTTCATACTGTATTTATGATCTATGGTATCTGAAAATCGTATTGCTTTGCTTGGCGGTGGTAGCTGGGGAACAGCCCTGGCAAAATTGTTGTTAAACAATGTTGATCAATTGAACTGGTTTATCAGAAACGAAGAAGATATTCAGTTTGTTGAAAAATATAAACATAACCCAAAGTATTTAACATCTATAAAGTTAGATACCTCAAAAATATCCTTTTATAGTGACATTCATAAAGCTATACAATCGTCTGATCTGATCGTTATTGCCATCCCTGCTCCCTTTCTGGAAAAATCTCTGGAAAACTGTGAAGGAATGTTTGAAAATAAGTTTATTGTCTCTGCGGTAAAAGGCATTGTCCCCGTTTACAATCTTACTGTTGCTGAATTTTTTAATCGTATTTATAAGGTGCCTTTTGGTTCCATTGGCATTATTTCCGGTCCTTGTCATGCTGAAGAAATTGCTCTTGAAAGGCTATCATATCTGACAATTTCATCCAAAAACAAAAAAGACGCCAGGTTTATTGCCGATCACTTAAGTTGTTATTATGTAAAAGCTAAAGTATCTACTGATATATACGGAACCGAATATGCTGCTGTGCTTAAAAATATTATTGCAATTGCAGCAGGCATAAGTCATGGATTAGGATATGGAGATAATTTTCAGGCTGTATTAATCTCCAACGCCCTTCAGGAAATCAAAAGATTTCTTGATAAAACATACAAAAGCAAACGCATAATTAACAGTTCTCCGTATTTAGGAGATTTAATTGTAACAGCATATTCGCAGTTTAGCAGGAACAGGACTTTTGGTACTATGATCGGAAAGGGGTACTCTGCCAAATCAGCACAACTCGAAATGAATATGGTGGCTGAAGGGTATTATGCTGTGAACTGTATCAAGGAAATAAATGAACAATACAAGGTAAACATGCCGATTGTTAATGCGGTATACCATATACTGCACGATAACATATCTCCTGCTATTGAAATTAAGCTGCTGGAAGAAAAATTAAAATAATCACAAAATAGTATTGAAATGGAATTTTTAAAACTGGATGTCAGCCAGGTATATAAATTTGTAAATAAGGAAGAAATTAGTGCAATTCAAGCCAAAGCAGAAAAGGCAAACAAAGCATTGCATGAAAAAACCGGAAAAGGAAATGATTTTCTTGGGTGGGTAGATTTGCCATCATCCATAGATCATAAATTTCTTCTTGAGCTGGAAAATTATGCTTTATCATTCGGGAAAAAGGTAGATTATATTATAGTCATTGGCATCGGAGGTTCATACCTGGGTTCAAAAGCTATCGTGCAAGCATTATCTGACACATTCGCTCATTTGAAAAAAAAGAAGGATTTCCCGACGATACTGTTTGCAGGACAAAATATTGGAGAAGATTATCTGCATGAACTATTGGAATTGCTTGATCGGAAAAGGTATGGAATGGTTGTTATTTCAAAATCAGGAACTACAACAGAACCTGCTATAGCATTTCGGATATTGAAAGATCACCTGGAAAAACAAATTGGTAAAGAACAGGCCAAAGAATTCATTGTTGCGGTTACTGATAAAGAAAGAGGCGCATTAAGGACTCTTGCAGATCAAAAAGGATACAAAACATTTATCATTCCGGATGATGTCGGAGGTCGATATTCTGTACTTACGCCAGTAGGACTTGTGCCTCTTGCCCTGGGAGGTTTTAACATCAGATCCCTGGTGAAAGGAGCTTCAGATATGGCGACCAAATGCAACCAGACTGTATCATTCAATAATAATCCTGCTGTTATTTATGCAGCAACAAGATATGTTCTATATCGTAAGGGAAAAAAAATTGAGATATTGGCCAATTACGAAAATAAACTTCATTACCTGGCCGAATGGTGGAAACAGCTCTATGGTGAAAGTGAGGGAAAGGAAAATGTTGGGATTTATCCGAGTAGCGTAGATCTTACTACAGACTTACATTCAATGGGCCAATATATACAGGAAGGTGAGCGTATCCTAATAGAAACAGTTATATCGGTCAAAAAAACGAAATTCAAAATTATCATTCCGTCAAATGCTGATAATCTTGATAAGTTAAATTACCTTGCCGGGAAAAATGTAGATTACATTAATAAAATGGCAGAGCTGGGAACTATGTTAGCTCATGTTGACGGTGATGTACCAAACATTAAAATAGAAATTCCTGAAATAAACGCATATTATCTTGGACAATTGATTTATTTTTTTGAAAAAGCATGTGGCATTAGTGGTTACCTCTTAGGGATAAACCCATTCGATCAACCAGGTGTTGAAGAATACAAAAAGAATATGTTTGCTTTACTTGAAAAACCCGGCTTTGAAAAAGAAAGCAAAAAAATTAAAGATAGATTATGACAAATACCCTGTTGCCAGCTATCTTTATGAATTACTGGCAACTTTGAAATGAATTATCTGGCTCATATATTTCTTTCCGGAACGGAAGAAGGAATAATAATCGGGAATTTTATTGGTGATTATGTTAAAGGAAATGATTATAACAATTATCCCGAATTAATAAAAAAGGGGATATTGCTGCACAGGCGAATCGATACATTTACCGATAGACATAAAATTGTAAGCCAGAGCAAAAGTTATTTTTCGAAGCGGTACCACAAATACTCCGGCATCATCATCGACATTCTTTATGATCATTTTCTGGTCAATAGCTGGGACTTCTTTTCACCTCACA
>CAZWFM010000264.1:0-3575 GCA_964633185.1 uncultured Bacteroidales bacterium
TTGAATCCTGTGAGCGCATTCCCCGTAACTTGCCGCGGGGCTAGCGAACACAAAAATAATAAAAAAAAGGATCGAAGATTCCTCGTCGCTTGCGGCGAGGAGCTTCAATAAATTTAAGAATTCTATGATGATATTTCAAATTCTATGTCATTTTTAAAATGATTTCCTTTAGGCAGGAAACATTTGTTTATCAATATTTTATTTTTAAAGCCGGTATTTTGTCAGATATTTATTATTGAATTCTGTATTTTTATCTATTCATGTATTATACCATAGGAAATGAATAGTCATCTGTTTTGGATCCAACATTTGAATCTGCAACCACATCCTGAAGGAGGATTTTTCAAAGAAACTTACCGCTCAAGTATTGAAATAGATCAAAAAATACTTCCTTTTGGATATTCCGGAGCCCGAAAACTCACAACTAGTATTTATTATTTGCTTAGGTCAGGAGAAATTTCCAGACTGCACCGACTGAAGTCAGATGAATTGTGGTATTATCATTTTGGCAGTAGTATAAGAATAGTAATGATTGATCAGGATGGGAAAAAACATTCTAAAATACTGGGAGCAAAATTACAAAAGGCAGAACAATTGCAGGTGTTAATTCCTGCGGGAACCATTTTTGGTGCAGAGGTAATAGAACGGAATTCTTTTGGTTTGATAGGATGTATGGTATCACCGGGATTTGAATTTGATGATTTTGAAATTTGCGTAAAAGATGAATTGCTACAGGCTTTTCCCAGACACTCTGAAGTTATTATGAAGTTTGCAAAGTAATTGTTATTCTTCCTGTAATCTCGACTGAAGATAATAAGCTCCGGATATTACAATTTCAGCATCAAGTACATCAGAATTAACCGGTTCAATTTCTGTAAGAATATCAGAGGTTCTGCCGGTAGTAATTTCATGAAGCTTAAAAGCAGTACCATCAAGTTTTTCAAAAATAAAATAAGAATTGTTATATTCTACTATGGCCTGATTAATCAAAGCAAAAACAGAATCTGTATCCACCAGAATTTTTGCTTTTACATACATTCCCGGCAAGAGAGATTTATCTGCATCAATGATCATTGCATGCAGATTTATTGTATTGTTTTCGTCAACAGACCTGGTAGTTGCACGAATTATCGCTTGATAGGTTTTCGTCGGATCATTTATGGCATTGAATTCAATGCTTTGACCCTTCCGGACCTTATCGGCATCCATTTCAAATACCTTCAGGTGAAGCAATGCATTTTTATTTTCAATGATTTCAAATACAGGCATTTCAGGTGTGCATAATTGCCCTATTTTTCCATTCACCTTTGTTATATATCCTGAAATGGGAGATCTTAGTAGAATAGATGATTTGATTTTATCAACATATAGGCTATCGGTGTCTATACCAATAAATTCCAAATGTTCTTTCAAGGCATAAAAACTTGCCTCCACTTTTCTGAACTCATTTTGGGCCATCTGCATCTTTTTTAGAGATGTTGCGTTCTCAAGGCTTAATTCTCCCTGTCTTTTAAAATCTTCTTTGTAATAATCGTACTGACTTTTTGTTTCAAGATATTCTTTCTGGAGTTCTATATAATTGGGGTGTTCAAGCATAGCGAGGTTCTGTCCTTTTCGAACATAATCACCGATATATACAGAAATCTGTTTCATATATCCGTTCATGGGAGCCGAAACATATGCCTGTTCGTTCGGATCAGCTTCGATAGAGCCTGAGCAATAAATAATATCAGAAATCAAATGTTTCTTGATATAGCCGGTTTTAATGCCTGCCATTTCCACTTGTCCGGCTGATAACCGGATCAGATTGGTATCCGTAACATTTGCCGGAGGATTGTCCAAAGCATGTTTTTTCGAACAGGAAAAAATTGCAATGCTCATCAGGCAAAACAACAACAATTGTATTTTCTTAATCTCCATAAATTTCAAGTTGTATGGCAATTTGGTTGTAATCATGAATAGCCAGGTAATATGCCTGTTTAATACTAATGGCCAAAGATATACTCTGAATGTATTCGGTATAGTCTATCTCTTCCGTATTCAGTTGAGCCGTGGCTGTATTTATTAATAACTTCGCTTCGGGTAAGGCTTGTTCCTGGTAATACCTTATTTGCCGAAAGTTTTTATTTAGCTGGAATAACAGATTTTCGATTTCATATTGTATTTGCATTGTTTCAAATTTCAGTGTATTTAATGCGATCTCTGATTCAATCCGGGACTGTTTGATATCGGCTTGCTGTTTTGGTATCCAGAGTGGAAATGCAATACCGATCTGCCAGCCGTACAGATGTTTCAGTTCGCCAATATCCTGGGTGAAAAATCCGGCTGTTATCTCCGGGAAGTACTGAGATTTTATAACCGACTCATCTGCTTTTACAAGTTCATACTGTTTTGATAAGTATTCAAAATGGGTATTAGCAGAGTAACTGCTTGTATCGGTCTTTTTTGATACGATGTAAAGCATCGGATATTCGGATTCAGGAATGAAATGACCTTCAGCCATCATGACTTGTTTTAGTTTGTTTTCAGCGATGATCAGATTATCCAGTGAATTAAGATATTCTACAGTTATTTCAGAGACTTTTGACATGGTCATTGCTTTTTTAAGCAAATCGATGTCTCCTGAATTGTATCTTAGCAGAGCAATATCTGCAAGTTTCTCATACAACTCTTTCTCGTTTTCGAGCAACAAAGAATTTGTGTAATTGTATTGCCAGAATATATAGGCAGATTTAACTTCGGCAGAAAGTTGTTTTACGGCAAGGTAATAAGCAGTTGTTTGAAGTTCCTGGTTTATTTTTGCTTTTCTTACATTTTGAATGTGTGATAAAATGGATCCGAAACTTTGATTTACCTGAAGATACATATCCTGATCTTTTGAGTGTATCTGACCAACCAGATAATTCAGCTCAGTTGGGTTGAAATCCCAGGCTACTGCTTTTTGAGATCTTGCCTGATCAATTTGCAGGAGAGCATTGTCTATCTGTAAGTTGTTCTTTAGTGCGGAATCAACAGCTTGCTGAAGAGAAAGCGACTCGGGGACGGTATTTTGTGAATTGGCTGAAAATTGGCTGAAAAAAACAAAAAATGATAAGATGATCATTGAATCCGTGAAGGATTTCCTTATTCTTTTCGGGTGCAATACTATGCAATGTTTGGAATTCATAATAAGGAAATTCATTACCAGGATAAAAAATGCAATAATGGATTTTTGGCCAACTGAAAATTTAATGATTTGTCGAAACATGTTTGGTATCCAGATATTCCTATAACAAATCTATAGCATTTTGATGGATTTAAAATGGAATATACTTTTTTATTAAAACATGCTAATTTGATTTGTTTTTGCTTGTACTTCAAACAGTTAGAAAATACCTGAATTCCAGTGTCAATCAAAAAAAGTTGATATGTCGGATAGTACCAATATCTACTGGTATTGTACACCATATATTTCAGGTATTTATTTTTTATTTTGAGTATTAACATCCATGTTTCTTATATATTCCGTATTGTACTTTTGCATGAAATACTTGGGATATGATAAATGATTTTATTGTAGAAGCTCAGAAAGAAAA
>CAZWFM010000265.1:0-3567 GCA_964633185.1 uncultured Bacteroidales bacterium
AATGCCCTTAAGTATAAGGTCAAGAGCAAGATTACCATAGGCCATGGGAACAATGGAATCAATTGCATCCGGATCACCTCCGCGCACCAAATATCCCAACTGTTGATTAATAACATTGACTCTTTTGCCATTATTAAATTTTGGTGATAGTTCCTTAATTTTTGCAGAAATTACGTCTCCTATACCCCCAAGCTTTGCATGACCATAAGCATCTTTTTCGACAGAACGATAAACCATTTCACCATCTCCGGCAAACATTGCTCCTTCGGAAGCCAGAACAACAGAGTACAGGCTCGGGTTTGAATTTCTATCTTTGATCAGAAGAGAAGTCAATTTTTCAATGTCAAATTTGTATTCAGGAATAACACATCTGTTAGCAGCACCGGCCATGGTAGGTAACATTGCAGTAAAACCAGCATACCTGCCGAATACTTCAAGGACCAATACCCGTTCATGTGAACCTGCAGTTGTACGAAGCGTATTGCACATCTGAATTGTACGTGTAACACAGGTACTGAATCCGATACAATAATCAGTTCCGGGGACATCGTTGTCCATGGTTTTTGGTATGGCAACAACTTTTACACCTTCAGAATATAGTCTGACTGCGTAGCTTAATGTATCATCTCCACCTATTGGGATCAGAAAATCAACTCCCAGATATTCAAGATTTTTAATAATTTCGGAGGTGAGATCATTCATCTCACTTTTGTACTTGTCCTGATAATGCTCGGGAACATTGATCTTAGGAACATGACTTGGCCTTGTCCTGGAAGTATGTAAGAATGTGCCGCCAGTGCGGCCTGCTTTATTTACAATTTCTTCCGTAAGGACTATATACTTATCACTGTTGTCGACTTTTTTATCTCTCACAAAATCAAGAATACCACCCCATCCTCTTCGAAGCCCCAATACCTGATAGCCTTCCCGAAGTGCACGTATGGTAATTGCTCTGATAGCAGGATTAAGACCCGGGACATCACCTCCGCCGGTCAATATGGCAATAGTGCCTTTTTTCTTTTTTACCTGAACCATAGTAGTTGTAATTTTGGATTAGGTCTTTGTTTATAAATATACATAAAATTTTGTAGACTATAAATCGATGTTTTGGATATCAGGTTTAAAAGGGGCTGTCTCAAAAGTTGAAATTTCGCCATCAAGGCACTAAATCACAAAGCACTCACAAAGTTATATATAATTGAAAAACAGGGTTTTGTGTATTCTTTGAGCCTTCGTGATTTCGTGGCTATCTTAAATTTCTTACCTTTTGAGACAGCCCCTTACCAGTTCAGTATTTTATAGAAATCATATTCTTCAGGATTATGCAGGTATTTTTTTGCAGCCTGATAATCTTCTTTTTTAATAAAATGCAGGTTATTATGAAATATCAATTGTATCCTTTCCGAATCAATGTTTACCAAGCGAGGTTTCACCTTTCCATTCTCGTCTTCCACATCTTTAAGGAATAAGGGAGATATATTGCCTGCCGGATCAGCTGTTACCATGCAACCTGTAGCACCATCCTGGAATAATTTCATAACACCATTTCCAAGAAGAGTAGCATAAGACAAATCAAATGCTATAGGGCGACAACATCTAAGTTCATAACCGATTTCATTCGGACGACTTTTAATGGACAAGTCAAGTTTTTTCAATTTTCTCTGTACAAGCATATTAAATATATGCGATTTGCTTACATTACCCAATTCCGGATGTCCATGATCATCATAAGTAAAGTTTATTCCAGTGCCTTCAATTTCTTCGTCATTCATGAAATGAAATACTCCTTCACTTACAATGGCAACACCGTATTGTATACCGATTATTTTTCTTTTTACCATAGAAGAAATGATCATTCGGGTGATTTTGTCGAAAGTTATTTTTGTTTTGTTGAACATTTCCGGTATAATGATCATTGGCATATGGCAAGCTGTACCAATACCAACCGCAAGATGTCCTGCTTCTCGACCCATCGCTGATAAAATAAACCAATTTCCACTTGTTCGTGCATCTTCATAAATTGCTGTTGCCAGACGAACGCCTTCTTCTTTTGCAGACTGATAACCGAAAGTAGGACTTCCTTCAGGCAGAGGCAGATCATTATCAATGGTTTTTGGAACATGTATATTCGATACTTTCAGGTTGTTTTCAGCAAGAAATTTAGTCAGCCGGCTAGCAGTTGATGCGGTATCATCACCTCCAATGGTAACCAGTAATTTGATATTTTCTTTTGTAAAGAATGTAGTGGAAAATTCTGAGTCTTTTGGTTTGTGTCTGCTCATTTGCAAAGCTGACCCTCCGCGACTAAATACAGTGTCAGCAAATTCAAAATCGAGTTCATCGTATTTTGTCTTATCTGTAAATAATGTTTTATAACCTTCATTTATTCCCAAAACACGATATCCGGCATTTAAAAATACTTTAGTAACTGAGCCAATAACTGTATTAATTCCGGGGGCGGGTCCTCCGGCACATAATATTGCAATCGCATCTTTCTTCATGATTCATCTGCTGATTTGAAAATTCCAACTTAAATTCTGTATTTAGCGCCGCAAAGATGGTAATATATTTTTAAAAATAAAATATGGCGTTTTTATCATGAGTAAGGAAATCTATTTGACAACTTTATTCGCAGAAACTAATTTTTAATGGGCAGATTTTAAAGTTCAATTATTTGTCTTCTTTTTGGTCCTACGGATACTATTGTGACAGGAACTCCCACTTCGTTTTCAATAAAATGAATATAATCAATAAGTTTTAATGGCAGATTGCTGCCATTTTCAACATTCGTAAGATCTTCGGTCCACGAAGGAATATCAGTATAGACAGCCTTGGTTACTTTATTGATATCGTATGGGAAATAATCGATTATTCCTTCTGCAGTTTCATATGCTGTACATACTTTAATGGAATCAAATGCTGACAAGACATCGGCTTTGGTCATAATCAGATTGGTTACTCCGTTCAGCATAACAGAATATTTTAAAGCAGGCAGATCAAGCCAGCCACAGCGTCTGGGACGACCGGTGGTGGCACCATATTCATTTCCTTTTTTTCTTAGTTTTTCGCCTGTATCATCATTAAGTTCTGTAGGAAACGGACCACTTCCCACTCTCGTGCAGTATGCCTTAAAAATACCAAATACCTTCCCGATCCTGTTAGGAGCTACTCCAAGTCCGGTACAAGCTCCGGCACAAATAGTATTGGAGGATGTTACAAAAGGATAGGAACCAAAATCTATATCCAGGAGAGTGCCTTGTGCACCTTCTGCAAGTACCGATTTCCCTTTATTAACTTCTTGATTGATAAAGTGTTCGCTATCAATGATGGAAAATTTCTTAATGGTATCTATTCCTTCAAACCAACCTTCTTCAAAATCTTTTAATTTGTACTCGAAGTTATACATACCTAACAACTGCATGTGCTTCCCGGTAAGTGCATCATACTTTTTTCTAAAGTCTTCGGAGAGAACATCGCCAACTCTTAGTCCGTTCCTGCCGGTCTTATCCATGTATGTCGGACCAATGCCTTTTAAAGTAGAACCTATTTTGGTTTTCCCTTTAGAAG
>CAZWFM010000266.1:0-3567 GCA_964633185.1 uncultured Bacteroidales bacterium
AAATAAAAGAAGAATGGAAGTGTTTTGCCAACTGCCGCTGGAACCCCGAAACAGGTGAATGGGAAACCATGAAAAGGGAGATTAAAGAATTAACATAATATAAACTTAGTGATCTTTGTGGTTCATGTTTTTTACCTCGACGGTACACAAAGGAAACCACCAGGGAACACAAAGAATTTTTTCTAAATTGACAGTACAAAATAGAAAACCCATACTGGTAATCGGCGGAGGGATAAGCGGAATAACTGCTGCAGTTGAGATAGCCGAGGTAGGGCATGAAGTGACTCTTATTGAGAAGGAGGCATACCTTGGCGGGAATGTTGTAAAGATGAATAATTATTTCCCTAAGCTTTGTCCTCCTGCCTGCGGACTGGAAATCAATTTTCGAAGGATCAGGCAGAATCCCAGGATTAAGGTTCAGGTATTGACTGAACTTGTCAGTCTTGCAGGTGAAAGGGGAAATTTTAAAGCAACACTACGAACTGCTCCTCAATTTGTAAAAAATACTTGTACTATTTGCGGAAAATGTACTGAGGTATGTCCTGAAGTGAGACCGGATGATTTCAATTATGGTTTTGGAATTACCAAAGCGATATATCTGCCCCATGATATGGCTTTTCCCATGAAGTACAGCATCGACGACAGGTATTGTAAAAAAGAAAGCTGTAATAAGTGTAGTGAAATATGTGAATACAATGCCATTGATTTTTCAGCAAAGGAAAAAATTGTTAAAATGGATGTAAGCAGTATTATTGTGGCCACCGGATGGAAGAATTACAGCGCTGAGTTACTGGATAATTTGCATTATAAAGAATTTCCAAATGTTATTACGAATGTTGAGTTTGAACGATTGATTGCTCCCGGAGGACCGGGGAAAGGGAAACTTGTCAGACCTTCAGACCAGAAGGAACCAAAAGATATTGTTTTTGTCCAATGTGCAGGATCGCGCGATGAAAACCATTTGCCTTATTGTTCTGCTGTATGCTGTCCGGCATCATTAAAACATGCTTTGACGTTTCAGGAAAGGCATCCTGAAAGTAAGGTCAGAATATTTTATATTGATTTACGGGTTACAGGAAGAAACGAAGATTTTTTAAAAAGGGTGGAAGAAAATAAGAATATTGAACTGGTAAAAGGTAAAGTTGCAAACATTGAGGAAATTCCTGACACTAAAAATTTGATGATTGAGGCTGAGAATACGATGGATGCTAAAAAAATTCGAATGGAAACCGAACTTGTAGTTCTGGCAACCGGAATAGTTCCTAACCAACTTGCAATTGATATGAAAACAGACCGGTACAATTTTATGTCTGAGGAACAGAAAAGTGGTATATATGCAATTGCCTGCGGGAAAAAGCCTATGGATGTTTCATCTTCAGTAAGGGATGCTACTGCTGCTGCATTGAAAACTATTCAAACAACACGATAAATAGAATTGGTTTTGGATAAGAAATTGGGAATATATATTTGTTCAGGTTGCGAAATAGGAAAATGCCTTAATGTAGAACAGCTTTCTCAGAATGCATCAACGGCTGATTTGGCAACTTGTAAAACACACAGGGCTCTGTGTTCTGTTGAAGGATATGAGCTGATTAAAGAAGACATTGAAATTGAAAAATTATCAGGGATAGTCATTGCTGCCTGCTCACCACGCGAAAAAACAGAGGTTTTTAACTTTCCATTCAGTATTCAGTTGGAAAGAGTGAACATAAGAGAACTTGTGGCCTGGATCGGGGAGCCAGGTCAAGAAGATATGCAGATGGCAGCAGAGGATTATGTGAAGATGGGGATTACAAAACTAAAAACAACATCAATCCCTGAATCTTATATTGAAGATGAAATTTGTAACGATATACTGGTTGTCGGAGGAGGTGTTTCAGGTTTGACAGCTGCTATTGAAGGTGCAAAGGCAGGGTATACTGTTTACTTGATTGAGAAGGAAAGTGATCTTGGAGGTTGGGCGAATATACTTTACAAACAAATCCCTTTTAAACCGCCATATGATCAGTTGAAAGAGCCATTGGTTACAGAATTGATCGCTGAGGCTGAAAAAGATGAACGTATTCATATTTTTAAATCAACAGCAATTCTTCAAATTGATGGTCATCCGGGCAGATTTGAGGTTACCCTTAAGAATATGCAGACTGAAAAAATAGTTATTGGTGCTATTGTTGCAGCCCTGGGCTGGAAACCTTACAATGCACAAAAATTATCTCATCTGGGATACGGTAGAAGTGATAAAGTCTTTACTAACCTTGAATTTGAAACACTGATCAAAAGGAATCCGAAACAAAAATTACCGGGAACCATACTGTTTATTCAATGTGCCGGATCTCGCGATAAAGATCACCTTCCATACTGCTCATCCTATTGTTGTAGTACCTCTTTAAAGCAAGCCAAATATATACGAGAATCGAATCCAGACAGCTTGGTATACATTGTCTATAAAGACATACGCACACCAGGTATGTACGAGGAGTTTTATAAGGAGGTTCAAAGAGATGACCAGGTATTTTTCACCAAGGGAGATGTGGAAAAAGTTGAAACTCAAAATGAAAAACTAAAGGTTATCATAAGAAATACTTTACTGGGAGATGACATTAGCATAATGGCAGATTTGATTATTCTGGCAACAGGCATGACTCCGTCGACAACAGCTGATCTGAATCTGAACTATAGATTGGGGAAGGGTCTTCCTGAGCTAAAGTATGAATTTCCTGATTCACATTTTATTTGTTTTCCATACGAAACAAGACGTACAGGTATCTATGCAGCCGGTACACTTCGGGCTCCTATGGATATTGCTGCTTGTATTGAAGATGCAGAGGGAGCGATGCTAAAAGCAATACAGTGTATTGAAGCGACAAAAAGAGGAGAGGCCATGCATCCGCGTGCCGGAGATAAAAGCTATCCGGAACTTTTTATGGACAGGTGTACCGACTGTAAACGTTGTACGGAAGAATGTCCTTTCGGAATGTTTGATGAGACAGAAAAAGGAACACCTCTTCCAAATCCTGCCAGATGCCGCAGGTGCGGAATATGTCTGGGCTCCTGTCCTGAGAGAGTGATCAATTTTGCCGACTTTTCTATCAACTCTGTCTCTGCCATGATCAAATCGGTGAGTATGCCCGATGAATTCGAAGAAAAACCCAGGGTACTTGCATTTGTCTGTGAGAATGATGCTTACCCTGCATTGGAAATGGCGGCTAGAAAGGGATTGAAATGGAGTTCTTTCATCAGGATTATTCCTGTAAGGTGCATTGGTTCTATTAACAAAGTCTGGATTTCAGATGCACTTTCCTGCGGATATGACGGTATTTTACAAATAGGTTGTAAGCCTGGAGATGATTACCAGTGTCATTATATACATGGGAGTGAACTGACTCAAAAGAGAGGAGAGAACCTGCAGGAAACGCTGCAAACCATGATGCTTGAACCGGAGCGTATTAAAACTGTATTTGTTGAGATTACGGATTACCATAAGATACCTGTAATCTTTGAAGAATATATGAATGAGATTGAGGCGATAGGTCCTAATCCGTTTAAAAGCATGTAATTCCTATGGCT
>CAZWFM010000267.1:0-3556 GCA_964633185.1 uncultured Bacteroidales bacterium
ACAAATTCCGGGCTGAATCGATACGATGGGTACTCATTTAAAATCTTTAAAAATATTCCCTCTGATTCTTTTTCTTTAACAGACGACAGGATTTCCGACTTATTCGAAGATAATTTTGGTAAAATTTGGGTCATTCTAAACGAATCTTTCAATGTATATGATCCTGTTACGGAAAGGTTCTCACAGGAAAGTGAAATTTTTTCCAAGAATAGAGATATTCCTGTTGACGAGATTACAAATGTGCAAAAAGACAGGAATGGGAACATTTGGTTTATCAGTGACCAATTGTCACTATTTATGTATTCTCCTCTGTCAGATTCAATTCTATATTTCAAGCATATTCCCGGCAATGAAAAAAGTATTCAGGCTGATGAAATTACATCCATCGCAAGTGATTCAAATAACGATATATGGATGATTGGGAGTCATGGAATTCTCGAAAAAATTGATCATAATACATATGATGTTGTTTACCGGTCTGAATACCTTTATAAAACTTATTCCGAATGGACTGATTTAAGATTATTTATTGACAAGGATGATGATTTATGGATTTATTCTTCCAGTAGTGCTGATGGAGCCTTCTTTTTTGATAGCCAAAAGATGGGATTTATTCATTTCCTTCAAAAATCCGGAAATTATTCTATCAGCAATGATATTGTTAATGCTATCCATCAGGATAATAAAGGAATTATATGGATTGGAACGGATCATGGAGGAATTAATCTGATCGACAAGAAAAATTTTTCTATACAGGTTATCCTGAATGATCCTGATGATATCAGAAGCATAAGCCAGAACAGCATTACTGCTCTCTATAGCGATAATGAAGGTATTGTATGGATTGGTACATTTAAAAAAGGAGTATGCTATTATCATAAAAACCTGTTCAAATTTGCTTTATTCCGACATAAACCAAATGACCCGAATAGTCTACCGTACAATGATATAAACTGTTTTCAGGAAGACGAAAAAGGCAATCTGTGGATAGGTACTAATGGAGAAGGTTTGATTTATTATGATCGGAAACAAAATGTATTTTCACAATTTAAACATAACCCAAAAAATCCGCATTCCCTGAGCAACGACGTCATTGTTAGTATGTTATACGATAGTCAGCACACTCTTTGGCTTGGTACTTTTTATGGTGGATTAAATCAATATGTTCCTCCGGATTTTATTCACTACAGGCATAATTCTGAAGATCCCCAAAGCATTGCAAATGATCTGATCTGGGACCTTATTGAAGATTCAAAAAACAACATTTGGATTGGCACTTTAGGAGCTGGATTGGATTTATTAAATAAAAAGGAAACCACTTTTTATCATTACAGAGAAGGCGAACCTAATTCTATCCATTCCGGTTTTATTCTTTCAATCATTGAAGACAGGAATGGCAATCTTTGGTTAGGAACTGCTCATGGGATTGATTTTTACGATACCCATGCAAACAGGTTCATTCATTATTTTAATGATCCTTCAGATACCAATAGTCTCAGCAGCAATTCCGTAGTTGCGTTACTGGAAGATCAGCGTGGTAATATCTGGATTGGAACTTCCGGAGGTTTGAATGTATTCAATACGAAAACAAAAACTTTCGTCCGGTTTTCGATGAAAGATGGACTGCCCGACAATAATATCCTTAGCCTGGCGGAAGATAATTCAGGAAATATCTGGATGGGAGTAGGGAATGGCATTTCAAACCTGAAAGTGAATTATGACAGCCTCACTGGCATAAGTAAATATATCATTACCAACTACAGTGAATCGGATGGATTACAAGGGAAAGAGTTTAATTTCAGTGCTGCCCTGAAAACAAGAAAAGGTGAATTGATCTTCGGGGGACCTGACGGATTTAATATGTTTCATCCTGAGAAACTTTCCCATAACAATGTTCCTCCGGTGGTGGTATTTACAAATTTTCAAATATTAAATAAAAAGATTGAGATAGGAGAAAAAGTGAATGGACGTATAATTTTAGATCAATCATTGTCAACCACAGGAAAGGTCTCATTAAAGCATTTTGAAAATGTAATAACAATTGAATTTGCGGCTTTAAACTATATCCATCCGGAAGAAAATGAGTATGCCTACATGCTTGAAGGCTTTAATAAAACCTGGATGAAAACCAACAGCCTTAACCGAAAAGCTACTTATACCAATCTCGATCCTGGGGAATATACTTTTTTTGTCAGAGCATCTAATAACGATGGCGTCTGGAATAATACCGGTACGGCCCTGAAAATTATTGTGCTTCCTCCTTTTTGGAAAACAAAAGCAGCTATTCTATTCTATATATTATTGCTTCTGGGAGCTTTAGTCACTTTAAGAAAACTTGTACTTGTCAGGGAAAGGATCAAATTTAAAAATGAACAGGAGAAGAAAGAATCTCAACGCCGTCATGAACTGGACCTGTTAAAAATACGATTTTTTACAAATGTGAGTCATGAGTTTCGCACTCCCCTTTCACTTATTATTACTCCTTTGGAAAAAATGCTCAAGCAAGGCAGTAAAAATGATCAACAACCTCAATTGCAAATGATTCATAGAAATGCCAGGCGTTTATTGAACCTTGTCAATCAATTGCTGGATTTCAGACGTATGGAAGTTCAGAAAATAAATTTAAAGCCTTCGTATGGTAATATTGTTGAATTCATAAATGAAATTTTTCAGTCCTTTAATGATCTTTCTGAAAAGAAAAACATAAAATTTGAGTTCAACAAAACAAGGGAAGAATTCTATACTTATTTTGATAAGGATAAACTGGAAAAGATCGTATTTAATCTATTATCCAATGCATTTAAGTTTACACCTGAAGGTGGTCATGTTGAAATTGATCTTGATATTGAGGACAACTTGAATCCGGAGGAACCAAGACTATCTGATAAGGGAAACATAATAATACAAGTAAAAGATACCGGGATAGGGATCAGGAAAAGCAAAATTGATAAGATTTTTGATCGCTTTTTTCAGAGCGAAGAAGATGGAGGCCTGGTAAATTATGGAAGTGGCATCGGACTTTCATTAACAAAAGAATTTGTTCAGCTGCATAAAGGAAAAATATATGTGGAAAGCGAACCGGGGAAAGGAAGTAGTTTTAAAATTGTTCTGCCAATTCTAAGTGATCCTGAAGGTGAGTCTTCACATACTCATGCATCCTATGAAAAGCTTGATGAGCATTTAAAATATGAGGAAGAGACTCAATCATCGGGCAAATTGAATAAAGCTCTCGTTCTTCTTGTGGAAGACAATGATGATTTCAGATTTTATCTGAAGGATAATCTGAGCAATAAATATTCGATTATTGAAGCTGCAAATGGCAAGGAAGGATTGAAGCAGGCTATAGCAAATTTACCCGACCTGATTGTAAGTGATATTATGATGCCTGAAATGGATGGATTGGAACTCTGTCGTCAGTTAAAGAATGAAATTACAACCTCTCACATTCCTGTAATATTATTAACAGCAAGAATGTCGGAACAAAAGCGCACTGAAGGATATGAAACCGGAGCCGATGAATATATTACAAAACCTTTTAGTTTTGAGATCCTTGAAT
>CAZWFM010000268.1:0-3552 GCA_964633185.1 uncultured Bacteroidales bacterium
GTATTGGATTTTGTCAGGTTAATGAAAATATGGTTGATTTGGGTTTTGACAGGAAGGATACACTTCAGAATACTCAACCGTTAATCCTGGATCAGATTCGAGAGTATATTTTGTTCCGGGAAGCTGACCTTCAGGAAATCATAATTGGAGGACAGGTTAGCAGCATCTTTCACGAAATGGTCGATGATGCAATAATTTATATCAATATTGAAAAACAACATTTGGACAGTGTCAGAACAAACAATGGTTTGTTTTATTTACCTATACCATTCTCAGATAGGGAACAATTAATAGATATTACTATTCTTCATCCGGATTTTCATCCCTTCGATACATCGTTTGTTAATACATTGAATAAGCCAGTAGTCTTAAATTTGATAATAGTTCCAAAGCATAAGATTCTTTTACGAGGAAGAGTATTTGCCGGAAATGTACCCATTGAAGGCGCAGACGTTGAAATAATAAGTGCAAATGAAACATATCATCTTCAAACACTTGGATGCTATTATGACGAAGAGGGTTATTGGAATTGTTTATTTGATGGCATGTTTAAAAAGGAGCTAACAGCGAATGATCCCTCTGACAGCATTAAAATGATTTTCACCAGTAAGGGAATGAAACCACTTCATACAGGAATGATTGTTAATGAATACAAAGGTGAGGTTATGCAGATCAAAATGAAATATACATCAAAATTGCCGGAAATGCCTTCAAATAATCTGAACCTTAAACTTGCATTTCCTTTCATAACTTCAGATCATGATTGGTTTGTAGATATATCTTATTACAGGGCTCTGAATAAAACAAATTTAAAACGAATTGCATGGGGTGTGGATGGGAATATGTATATTTCAACTATAAGTGTATCATATCCAACCCTTCCTGGCCTTGAGCCTGCTGTTTCAGACAGCTCTTATATTACAGGATTTGCAGGCCCGTCTGTATTATTTTGGATTCTTAGTCCTGATAGAAGAAGGTTTTCCACATATGCCGGTTGTACATTCTCCATTCAGTTGAATGACCCTCAATTTGTATTACAACCTTTTCTGGGGACGAGATATTTTTTAGATATTAATAAAGCTCTTAGCTTTGAATTTCGTTATGCTGAGTATGATAGAGATGTAACCCATTATGTCTTCAATCCCTATGGAAATGCTTCCAGTTATAGCGTATCGGAGCATTTTGTCAAATTTCATTTTAATTTAGGAATCCAAATTGTTTTTTAACAGCCATGAAAATTCCCATTTTAAAATACCTGTATATACCATATATTCTATTTGTCTTGTTTTTTAATTGTACAGAAGAAGAAGACGTATTACAAAATGAAGAATTGATTTTCTCGAATAGCTTTCAGATAAAAATACCAGAATACCAGTATTATGATAATAAAGGAAATTTATTTCTGGTTCGGGGAGATACAAGTTATCAGGCTGCTTTTCCTGATACATTGAATAACATGCCTTCTTTTGTCTGGGACAGTATTGGTCTTAAAATAATTACGGTTGCAATCTTTACATCACCCATTGTTATGGAAAATGATCAAATTATGAATGTAGATGATATTATTTGGGAGTGGCATTCTGGCATGGATTTTGGAAGAGAAGGATATGTACAATTTATTGAAGGGAAAAACGTTATTCAAGGAGAGATAACTGATACTGTAACTCCGCTTCAGGAAGGTAATTACTACTGGGGAGTATGGGCTTGGAACTCCACAGGTAAAAAGGTTGTGTATTCAAGTCGTCAACTTGGATTTTATGTATGGAATTGATGTATTTGTACTTTTTTTAATGAATTTCATGTAATTCACATTGATTTATTTGAATACAATTAATACATTTGTTATAAATAGTTAAAAAACAAAGGGTTGAAAACGATAAAGCAAAAACATAACTTAAAGACAGAAAAGAAAAACCGAATTATCATTGAGGAAGTGAACCCAAATGAACTTGCAGAGCTTTGGAAAAAGTTAAGTGATTTAAACAAAGCATTTTAACTCTCATTCTATATATTTTTCTTTTTCCTCTTCCTCCAATATTCTCAAATAATATAGGCTAAGTATCTCATTATCAGCTGTTTATTCATCCATTTTTTTATTTGTCTCTTAAACGCTTCCTTTTATCAAAGAACATCTTTGCTTGATGTAAATGTGCCGGTTGTTTTATAATTTCTATCGTATATGATGGTAACAAAGCGAACCATCATGAGAAAAAAATTATCGGAATCGGTCAGCGTGGATATGTCAGAAAAAGTATGGTTTTCTTCCCTAAAAAACTGTTTTAACTATTTGTTTTTATTTGTAAAATACTCCCTTTTACTGGTTTTATTGTTTTTCCTTGCCGGTTACGAAAGAGAAAACCCCAAAATAGGGAATACATCTATTGAGTTCTTCAGTTCAGATTTCAGACATGGCATTTTGCTGAACATCAAAAATACAGAGGCTTATTCTTATGAACAGAACCTTGAAAAAAGGTTAATATACTGGTTTTATTCAGAAAGGCAATATCAACCTGCATGGACATTGAATTATGAAACAATTGGTTTTTATGATGATCTGATAACTCTTATTGAATCAGCTGAGAATTATGGTTTATTTTCTTCCTTTTACATGACACAGTCATTAACCCTGTATTATAATGAAATGCATAATTCATCAGATGACAAGGAAAGACTGGATGCAAGAGTAATGCTTGAAAGAACTGCTACATTAGCTGCTATGCGATTTATGATTCATTTGGCTACAGGTCTTGGCAATTATGATACATCGCAGGTGTATCTCAATTTTGTGAATGAGTTACCTTCTATGCTTAATCATCATCTCGGGAATAAAAGTGTTCGGGAAGGAATACTCGGTATTCAGCCAAAAAATCTTGAATATGTGAAGTTGCAAAAAGCTTTGGAAAAATACCTGACAATAGCAGAAAATGATACTTTGCAGTATACTGTTGAACAATTTCTGAATAGTGATAGTCTTGTATTGTATCGATTGGTATCCCAGGGTTATTTAAATAATAAATTCATTAACGATTCAAATACTGTATCTATAGCAATTAGAAAATTTCAGAAATCATATTGCCTGGAAGAAACAGGATCCATTGATCGGGCAACTCTAAAAGCTCTCAGCGTCAGCACGAAAAATAAATTTTATCAGGTATCTCTTAATCTTGATAGATTGAGAAAAGATGAATTAAAAGACAGGAATTCTATTCTTGTAAATATTCCGGAATTTCGCCTTCATTATTATGACAATGAGGGGAAAAATACACAATTTAATGTTATTGTTGGCAAGAGACATACGCCAACTCCCATGTTAACCAGCGAGATAAACAGAATTGTGGCAAATCCATACTGGACAGTACCAAAAAGCATTACATATAATGAAATTATTCCAAAGTTGAGAAGAGATTCAGCGTATTTGCAAAGAAACGGATATTCAATTATTGACAATGCTGAAAATCCTGTAAATCCTTCTTCCATCGATTGGTCTTCAGTTGGTGAGGGTGAATTTAACTACTGGATTCGTCAGAATAATAACTGGAAAAATGCTCTTGG
>CAZWFM010000269.1:0-3530 GCA_964633185.1 uncultured Bacteroidales bacterium
TTTTTGCTAAATTGATCTCATTATTTCCAAAATGAAAAATGGATGTGTCTGAATTGAGGTATGTCCGAAAAACGGTTGCAGTAAAAGAATATTCCTATGAACAATGAAAAAACTCATTATTTCAGAGTGCTCAATCCGAAAAATTTGAAACTGGTAACAAGAATCCATCTGATGGTATTTTTAACGGCCCTGGCCGCGTCTATTGCAGTTATGCTGGTTGGCTATTTCATTCTCAGAATGATCATGATGGAAAATACATCCAACTACCTCGAAGAATTAACCTATATAAAAAGTTCCTCCGTTGAAAAAGAATTTTCCTCAATAAGCAAAGAACTGATGCATTTTTCGCAGGATCAAAAGTTGATTGAAGCGGCAAGGGAATTCAATTCAGCATTTGAACAGATGGAAAATGATAAGGCCGATATTCTTTGGTCCGACAGTATACAGGCAATACGCAATTACTTAAAAGAGTATTATTCAACTGTACTGGCGGAGAATGCACCTGTTACCGGCAGCAAATTGATTGACTATTTTCCTGAAAATGACAGGGCAATTTTGTATCAATATTTGTACCATGTTTTAAATCCCAGACCTTGGGGCGAAAAAGATAAATTCATTTCTTCAGGGGATTATTCTGCCTATTCCATTGCTCTGGAGAGGTTTCATAATGTGTTAAATGGTTTTAAGGATAAAATTCGTGCAACAGACCTTTTGTTAGTATCACCCAAAAATGGTGATGTTGTATATTCTTCTTCCAGGAATATTGATTTTGCAACCAACTTATTTGAAGGGAATTTTAAACGCAGTACTCTTTCTGATGCATTCAGAGAGGCTTTGGCTTCCTCTTCAAGGAATGTCTACTTTATAGATTATTCAAGTTATGCAGGAACTCTTGATAAGCCGGTTGCATTTTTCTCGGTTCCTGTTTACTTCTATGATGAACTGGTATCGGTCCTGGTTGTTCAGTTTGACTCAAAGATATTTAATGATGTGTTTTACGATGAATACATGATGTCAAAATCCGGTTCCCTGGAATATACAATTGTGGGAAAAGATATTGCATTGAGAAATAATCCCCGGGGATTTCTATCCGATGGACAGGATTACATTTCGGATTTGAAGAAAAAAGCCGGAAGAAAAGCTTTTCGTAAAATTCTTATTTATGAGCAGTTAGGTGATATGATCATGTTTGTAAAGTATCCTGAAAAAGAAAAAGAAAAAATACTAAATGAGCATACTCTGCACCTCAATGATTACAAAGGGGGAAAAGTTATTGCTTATACTAAAAAGCTTAATATTCCTGGTGTTGACTGGTATTTGATCACGAAAATAAATCAAAACGAGGCATTTGTAAATTTTTTCAAGCAGGCAAACCTCTCAATTATTATCATTCTAGTTGTACTTCTGATAATTTTTCTTGTCGGTAAAAAATTTGGAGAGGCAATTTCTTTGCGGATAAAGGAATTGTATAGTGCCTTAGTTCAACTGTACCAGGGAGAGAAATCAACAGAACTCAACCTGGGCATACATGATGAACTGGGAGAGACAATTGAAGCCTACAACAATTTACGAACCAGAATCAATGAGGCCGCTAACTTTGCTCTTGAAATGAGTGAAGGAAATTACAATTACGAATTTCATACTATAAGTGAAAAAGATGGTTTAGGAAACTCCATGAATATTTTGAAGAAAAAGATGATTCAATCTCGTGATGAGCATGATGAAAGGGCACGGGAAGACGAAGTAAGAAACTGGATCAATACAGGAGTGGCCAAATTCAATGATTTGTTAAGACAGAACAATGATAATATTGGTGAACTGGCATTTAACATTATTGAAAATCTTGTTAAGTATCTTGAGGCCAGCCAGGGAGGAATTTTCCTTGTTGAGGGTGACAGGGAAGAAGATAAAAAGATAAACCTGGTTGCAGCCTATGCTTATGACAGAAGGAAATATAACCAGAAAACGGTGGAAATAGGGGAGGGATTGCTGGGGAACGTATACCTGGAAAAACTACCTGTTTATCTGAAAGAAATTCCCGAGGATTATATCGAGGTCTCTTCAGGTTTAGGTCAAAGTAAACCGAAATGTTTGTACATAATGCCTTTATTGGTTGATGATAATGTTTTCGGAATGATTGAGATAGCATCATTAAGTGAATTTGACTCCAAACAAATTGAATTTATTGGCAAAGTATCAGAAAGCATTGCAGCAACACTTGTAAGTGTCCGTCTGAACATGCAAACTTCCGTATTGCTTAAAGAGTCGAACAGGAGAGCAGAAGAAAATGCGCAACAGGAAGAGGAGATGCGCCAGAACCTTGAAGAAATGCAGGCAACACAGGAAGAGCTGGCCAGGTTAAGACAGGAGGATGAGCAGAAAACAAAAGAAATGCAGTTAATTGTTGATAATACACGTAAGATGTTGAGGGAAATGTTGGATTCCATACCCGGAGGCTACGTATTGAAAGATCAGAACGGAGTTGTTCATCTTATTAATAAAGAAGGAGCAGAGTATTACAATTTGCCGGTTGGAAAAATCATTGGCAAAACTGACCATGAATTGCTGGATGCAAAAATTTATGAAAATGAGCATAAGCTGGATATGAAGACTATTGAGAGTGGAGAGCAGGAATATTCCGAAGAAGTTGAAATCAAAGGGGAAAAGAAAAAATTCAAGGTCATTAAGAAGCCTTTCCACATCACCGAGATAAACCAGAAAGGAGTATTGACAATCAGAATTGTCCAGTGATAATAAGAGGCTTACTTATAGGTTTATAACCTAACTTTCTGTTTTCTGATAATATTCTTAGAAAAAATTTTAAATTTGCAGCCGTTTCAAATGTTGGTCGGTACTCAGTCCCGAAAAAACAGAAATTTTTAATTTCATATTTTTTCGAGGATTCACGAGACTTTGCGAAAATCATACCGGCCTGGTGGCCAGGCAATGATTTTCTAAGTTTAGGAATTGGATAGAGCAATCCCGATTTTATCGGGATGGGTTGCGTGTTCGAACCGAATCCCGACGGAAAGTCGGGATGAGCTCTTGAGCGAACGAAGTGAGTGAAAAATCCTGCGGGCATTAAAAGCTTCTGGCTCTGGTGTATGCCTGGCTTGTTTGTCTGACAAAATTCATCCTGTTGAACAAAAAAGCAGGATCATGAGCAGCCGGAAGCGCAGGCATGTGGGAGCCGAACTAATCGCTCCGAAGCAGATAGTACAGTTATAAAACTGTATATTGGGAAACTGAAAATATAACATAATTGGTCCCGTAGTCCCGAAATTGTCAGAAGCTTTGCTTCTATTACAATTTCGAGGATGCTCGAGAAATCAAACAAAACAGAGTTTTATGATTTTTCGGCACTCAGTCCCGAAAAAACAGAAATTTTTAATTTCATATTTTTTCGAGGATTCACGGGACTTTGCGAAAATCATACCGGCCTGGTGGCCAGGAAATGATTTTCTAAGTTTCGGAATTGGATAGAGCAATCCCGATTTTATCGGGATGGGTCGCGCGTTCGAACCGAATCC
>CAZWFM010000270.1:0-3527 GCA_964633185.1 uncultured Bacteroidales bacterium
AACTGAGTTCTAGGATAGATTCTTTAACAATACTATGAATTTAAGTTTTGTTCTGAGAATCTTATCGATCCAGAACTATATCTTTGCATCAGGATTTATTATTCAACTACATGCATAAATCGGGATTTGTTAATATCATCGGGAATCCAAATGTCGGAAAATCAACCTTAATGAATGCCATGGTAGGAGAACGCTTGTCTATTATTACATCTAAAGCGCAAACAACCAGGCACCGGATTTTGGGCATTGTGAATGGGAAAGATTTCCAGATTGTATACTCCGACACCCCCGGAATTCTGAAACCAAATTACCGGCTACAGGAATCGATGGTCAAGTTTGTGAATTCGGCTTTCATTGATGCCGATATCCTGCTGTATGTAACAGATGTAATTGAAAAAACAGAAAAAAACGGGGACTATTTATCGAGACTGGGAAAGTCGAGGGTACCTGTTTTGATACTTATAAATAAAATCGATCTGGTGGACAATTCCAGAGTCGGGCAATTGGCAGATGTATGGCATAAATGGTTACCCAATGCAGAGATTCTGCCTGTATCAGCACTGGCAAAAACAAACCTGAGTATGTTGTTTGATAAAATATTGTCGCTGTTGCCCGAAGGTCCCGAATATTATCCCAAGAATGAACTCACTGACCGCTCTGAACGATTTTTTATTTCTGAGATGATCAGGGAAAAAATTTTTCTGAACTATCAGAAAGAAATACCCTATTCAGTTGAAGTTGGAGTAGAGTCCTTCAAAGAAGAAAAAGACATTGTACATATCAGGGCAAATATTTTTGTGTTACGCGACTCCCAAAAAGGTATTCTTATCGGCCATAAAGGCAATGCGCTAAAAAAAATCGGTATGGAAGCAAGGAAAGATATTGAAGGCTTCCTGATTAAAAAAGTTTATCTTGAATTGTATGTAAAAGTCAATAAAGACTGGAGAAATCAAAAATCAAAACTCAGACAGTTTGGTTATGATAATATCTGAGAGAAATTGTAAATTCATATTTAGTAAAATTTAAGCGTGGGAAATATTGTTGCCATAGTTGGACGTCCGAATGTTGGAAAATCAACGCTTTTTAACAGGCTAACCGAAACCCGGAGTGCAATTGTTGACGAAATGGAAGGAGTGACTCGTGACAGACAATACGGGAAGGCCATCTGGAATGGAGTGGAATTTTCTGTAATTGATACCGGAGGTTATATTAACAAATCCTCTGATATTCTTGAGGAAGAAATTCGCAAACAGGTGATTCTGGCAATTGAAGAATCAGATTCGATTCTTTTTATAGTGGATACGTATACAGGCATTACAGATCTTGATGAAACTGTCGCCGGTCTTTTACGAACGATAAAAAAGCCTGTTTTCCTTGTAGCTAACAAAGTGGATACAAATGAAATGCAATACAATGCCCAGGAGTTTTATAAGTTTGGATTTGGCGATTTGTATTGTGTCTCTTCAATTAATGGCAGTGGAACAGGTGACCTCCTGGATGCCCTGATTGCTGCCTTTAAGAAAACAAGTGAAGAAACAGAAGAAGATCTGCCGAAATTTGCAATTGTTGGCAGACCGAATGTTGGCAAATCTTCCTTATTAAATGCCCTGATCAATGAAGAACGACATATTGTAACGCCAATTTCAGGCACTACACGCGACTCTGTATATACAAAATACAATAAGTTCAACTACAACTTCTATCTTTTTGATACTGCCGGCCTGCGCAAAAAAGGAAAAGTACATGAAGATGTTGAATACTATTCCATTATCCGGTCTGTACGTGCTATTGAAAAATCAGATGTATGCCTGCTTTTAATAGATGCAACCCTGGGCCTGGAATCTCAGGATCTAAACATATTGGATCTTATCTTACGAAATAATAAAGGAGTGGTCATTTTAATCAATAAATGGGATATTGTTGAAAAAGAAACAAACTCTGCACGAGATTACGAAAAAAAAATACGGGAAAGAATGGCCCCGTTTACCGATGTCCCTGTTATTTTCACTTCTGCTTTAACTAAACTCAGAATTCATAAAGTGCTCGAAACTGCGATCAGTGTTTATGAAAATAGAAAAAGAAGAATTTCAACATCTGATTTGAACAGAATAATGGGTGATGCCATTGATCAGTTCCCTCCTCCTTCCGTAAAAGGCAAATACATTCGAATCAAATACGTTACTCAACTGCCTAATAAAACTCCTTGTTATGCGTTTTTTTGTAATCTGCCTCAGTATGTTAAAGCACCTTATAAGAGATATCTGGAAAATAAATTGCGCGAAAATTATAACTTTACAGGAGTACCGATCAGAATTTTTATGCGAAAAAAATAAATTGCTATGAATAGAACAGTATTGATCGTAGGCTCTATTATTTTATGTATTGACTTTGCGTGCATTGAAACAGAGCCTGTATCTCCTGTTCCTGAAGTTACATTTAAAAGCATCGAACTGGTCAATATTGTCGATACGTCTTTAGATAATCCAAACTTAAAAGGAGCAATCCTTAAGTTTGAATTCATAGATGGTGATGCAAATTTCGGAGTATATGAGAGTGTTGCATCAGATACATCTTTGCCTGATTCACTTAGATACAATCTCTTTCTGGATCCGTTTTATAAGGTTGACGGTAGTTATTTCAGAGTTGAATTTGACACAAATTACCCTCCTCCATATTACAGCATCTTTTATAATCAAAAACTTAATCGTGTTGGTCAGAACAAAACAGTAAAAGGTACTATCACTTTAACGATCACTGATATTCCTTTATACGATACAATCAAGTACGATTTTTATATTCGCGACAGAGCAGGAAACAACAGCAATGTTGAAAGTACAACAGACCTGGGTATAAATTAATCATTTTTAAGTACGGGTTAAGGTTTCATGATTGCGGATTTGTTAGTCACAAGTTGCTAGTCCTCGGTCACTGGAAAGCAGAGACTATAAACTAACCGAATACAGGACGCCAATTACTATTCATCTCATCAAAAATATTTGATGAACTGATGAATCGGGCAACTGGTGAACTAAAGTTTTATAATGAATTTCAGATCAATAGAAAAACTTCATTTCATCGATTCGTCGATTCTCCAAATAATCATTCTGTATTGTAATCTATTGTCAACACCTTAAACTCGGTTCTGCGATTCAGAAAATGTGCAAGTTCCTGCAGATCTTCATCATCAATTGAGTTGATATAGGCTTCTGTCAGAACTTGTCCTTCGGGAATGAAAGGATATGCTTCATGATCTCTTTTATCCACAATTTTTGGCTGGGTTTCACCATATCCTTTGGAGATCAATCTGTCCTGCATAATACCTTTACTGATCAGGTAATTCACCACTGATTGAGCCCTGCGATTCGAAAGATCAAGGTTAAAATCATTGTTTCCTCTGCTGTCGGTATGCGAACCAAGTTCGATTGTAATATTCGGATTATCATTCAGTGTTTCAACCAGTTTATCAAGTGAAACGGTTGATTCGGGACGAAGAACATCACTGGCAAAGTCAAAGAATATATTGTCAA
>CAZWFM010000271.1:0-3520 GCA_964633185.1 uncultured Bacteroidales bacterium
GTATCCTGTTTTCAGAAATCAAAAAAAAGAAATTCTTGTCGAACTAAAAATTATAGTTATGAAAAAAACAACTTTATTATCAATTGTCATTTTAGCCCTGGTAATATTTGAACTCAGTGCTAAAGTTAACATCACCATTACAGGTGCAGTAACAGATGCTCAAAATGGCCAACCATTGCCAGGTGTAAGCATACTTGAAAAAGGGACTTCAAATGGTGTGATCTCTGATATAAATGGTTGCTATTCAATATCTGTAAGTTCAGAGAGCTCTATTCTGAGTTTTTCCTATATAGGTTACCTTACTGAGGAAATTAAAATTAAAGGCAGAACGGTAATCAATGTACAGCTTACAGCCGATGTTCAGTCTCTCGAAGAAGTTGTCGTAGTGGGATATGGTGCTCGGATGAAGAAGGATTGTACAGGAGCAATAGCAAGTATAAATACGATATCACAACCTCAGTCGCGATCTTCTATGGTGGCATACGATATGATGTCTATTAATCATAATACCGAAGGCTATTCGACCATTCATGAGAATGGGTTTAAAGACGTAAAGGTAAATCCGCTTTCCACTTTTTCAATTGATGTGGATGCTGCATCGTATGCCAATCTGCGACGTTTTCTGAACAATGGTCAGAAACCTCCGGTTGATGCGGTACGCATCGAAGAAATGATCAACTATTTCAAATACGATTATCCTCAGCCGGAAGCTGAACATCCTTTCACGGTCAACTGTGAACTGGCAGAATGTCCCTGGAACAAAGACAATAAATTACTTCATGTAGGTTTACAGGGGAAAGACATTCCTGTCGATAATCTACCGCCTTCAAACCTGGTGTTCCTTATTGATGTTTCGGGTTCAATGGATTATTATAACAAGCTTCCTCTGTTGAAAAGCGCATTCAAATTACTGGTGGATCAGATAAGACCTGAAGACCGTGTAGCTATTGTTGTATATGCAGGGGCCTCGGGGCTTGTATTACCTTCAACGTCCGGAAAGGACAAAGAGAAAATTATTGCCTCATTAGATCGTTTACAGGCAGGTGGATCTACAGCCGGAGCTGCAGGATTAAAACTTGCCTATAAAGTAGCAGAAGATAATTTTATAGAGAATGGGAATAATCGTATTATACTGGCTACAGACGGTGATTTCAATGTAGGTCAGAGCAGCAATGCCGAAATGGAACGATTGATAGAGACAGAGCGTGAGAAGGGAGTTTCTATTTCAGTGTTAGGCTTCGGAATGGGAAATTATAAGGATGATAAGATGGAGATCATTGCTGATAAAGGGAATGGCAACTATGCATACATTGATAATATTCAGGAAGCAAAGAAGGTATTTGTGAATGAATTTGGCGGCACACTGTTCACAATAGCAAAAGATGTGAAGATCCAGATTGAGTTCAATCCTGTAAAAGTAAAAGAATATCGTTTGGTTGGTTATGAGAATCGCTTACTGAATGAAGAAGATTTTGAGAATGATAAGATCGATGCAGGTGAACTGGGTTCAGGTCATACCGTGACTGCTTTGTATGAATTGGTGCTGAACGATGATGAGAAAGACGGGAAAAACAAACTGAAGTACCAGTTGACAAGCGTAAATGAACTGGCTCTTGAAAGTGATGAAGTGGCAACGATAAAATTACGTTACAAAGAACCTGACGGGTACAAAAGCAAACTGATAGAAAAGATTGTGCACGATGAATCAAAAACTCTTGCACAGGCTGGTGAAAATTTTCGTTTCTCTGCAGCGGTTGCTGAGTTTGGTATGCATTTGCGCAATTCGGAGTTCAAAGGAACAACAAATATTGACAGCATAATTGAATTGGCCAGGAATGCCAGGGGATATGACGAAGAAGGCTACCGGAGCGAATTTATTCGTTTGGTAAAATCGGCAGAAACTCTCTGATAAAAACTCAATATACACAGGGAACAGCTTGTTTTTTTACGGGGTTGATATGTATCGTGAGTCCTGTGTATGAGCACAGGACTTTTTGTATTGTATCGGGAAAATTGTAATTTGCATCCGGCCGGAAGAAAAGAAAAATGCAAAAGTATTGAAATAGGATCCTGGTAAAGGGATCATACAATTTACAGGTTATTCCATGGAAAAATTGATAACACTTGCCGTATTCGACAGCATAATTGATGTGAAATTCAATCTGTTAAAAGACATGCTCGATCAGGCAGGGATCGGTTATATTACAAACAATGTCAATGCAAGAACTGTAAAACCGCTGCTCTGCATGGCTCCGGCCAATATTTCCATTGATATTAAAGTGTATGAGAAGGATTGGGAGGAAGCCATGCAGATATTGAAATCAATTGAATAATTTTAACAGCCAAAATGAATCCTGAATGTTCATACATCTTTTGCTGTTAACTTTCGGACTTATATTGCTTATCATCGGTGCTAACCGGCTGGTTGATGGTGCATCGGCGCTGGCAAAAAAGTACAATATATCGGATCTTACCATTGGATTGACAATTGTTGCTTTTGGAACTTCTGCTCCCGAACTGGTTGTAAATTCCTTTGCCTCTTTTCAGAACCACCAGGATATCGTGTTTGGTAATGTGATCGGGAGTAATAATTTTAACCTGTTTTTAATTCTTGGTCTTGCAGGCATCATAACTCCATTAACCGTTCAGTCCAGTACCGTATGGAAAGAGATCCCTCTTTCTTTTGCAGCGGCAGGATTGCTATTCTTCCTGGCAAATGATTTCTTCTCTCCCGGTATATACTTACTTACAAGATTTGACGGTTTACTACTACTGGTGGTGTTCGGATGTTTTCTATATTATGTTTACCGTCAGCTTAAAACTGATAAAGCCAGAGCAGAAATTTCGGTTAAAAAGTTATCCAACATCAAAATCTGGGTGATGATCCTTATTGGACTTGTTATCCTCGTGGCAGGAGGCAGACTGGTAGTTATTAAAGCAGTTCAAATGGCAGCATTAATGGGAGTTAGTGAAAAAATTATCGGGTTAACAATTGTTGCGGCAGGAACCTCATTGCCTGAGCTGGCAACATCGGTGGTGGCATCCATAAAAAAGAACAACGACATCGCTGTCGGGAACATTATAGGCTCTAATATTTTCAACATTTTCCTGATCCTGTCGGTTAGTTCACTGATCAAACCAATTGCTTACGATCCTAAATTCAATACCGATCTATACTTGCTTGCCGGAGGTACGGCATTTCTGTTTGTAGCCATGTTTACCGGGCAAAAAAAGAAACTGGACCGGTGGGAGGCAGGGATTTTATTGATTTCATTTTTTCTTTACAACACAATTTTAATAGCCCGTGAAATGTAGATTTTAATTCAGGTGTGATTATCCAGCGAAATTTCACTTTTCAAACGGGATAAATTACAAATTTGGTTTGAATAAGAAACACGAGGAATGACAAAATATACTGAAAGTCAGAAATTTTATGCATGGATAGGTCTGCTTTGCCTTGCTTTAAGCGTTTTTATGATTTATCTGCTTGTTAAAACTTATAATACACCGACTTTTATTG
>CAZWFM010000272.1:0-3507 GCA_964633185.1 uncultured Bacteroidales bacterium
GACCGTAGCTTTAAGCATCTTTTAGTCGATCGACCAAAATATATCAATATAAAGGGGCTGTCTCAAAAGGAAAGAATTTTAAAATAGCCACGAAGTCTCGAAGACTCAAAGAATTCACAAAATCCTGTTCTTCAATAATATATAACTTTGTGAATCTTTTGTGATTAAGTGTTTTGGTGGCGATTTTTCAACTTTTTAGCCTCTTTATTATTTTATTACTATATTTCATATAAGTTAAATTGATTTCCGGAAGTCCTATGAAACTTCACAACACATATCCTCTGGTACTGACACTTATTCTGAGCGCCTGCTTTGCCAAAGAAAAAGTAACTGTAGTGTCTTATGAAATGATCGAAGAAGATCAGATCCGGTTTGAACAACCGGGCAATATAGTAATCAATGAGACAGAAGATCTTGATAAACTTGCCGTTCTCCAAAAAGCAGAAATTGATCTCAAAGAAAAAACCATTCTTGGTATGAAAGGATCAGCCAGTGGTTGTGAAACTCCTCTTATTGATATCAAAGTGGTACGTGACGATATAAATAAAAAATATTTTGTTACGGCGATTGTTTACCAGGAAGGTTTTTGTAAAATGCTGATACCCTATCAGAAAGTATTTGCCATTGATAAGATCAAAAAAAATTACGAAGTTGTTTTTGAAACCAGAACCATTATAAAAGACAATTTTTTATTTGATGAGCAATAGATAATAATCTATGAAAAAAGTGGAAGGTCTTTTTCAAGTTTCTGATAACTCATGTTTTGTCAGAATTTCCAGATTTTAAAAGTTTAATGGTTACAGGCTCCAGAATCACGAGGCATCCTTTGCGCATGTTCAGCAGTTCAGGTTCCAGGAGCTTATAAAACGCCTCAATCTTTTTTGTTTCATCAAGAATTTCAATGGTAACAGGCAACACTGCCAATGAATCCTCCGAAACCTATGAGTAATACTTCCTTTAACATGCTCTGAAAAATGGTATTAGATTAATCCAATGAGTAATTCTCATAAATAATATTCGCTCCATCACCTTGATATTGTTTGAGAACAAATCCTTTTTCGTCCAGCTCACCATAAGTATAACTATAGATCCAGTCGCCAAGATTTATTACCCTTGCCTTTTCCCCAAGTTTAATGTCATACGGGATGTGCCTGTGTCCGAAAATAAAACAATCAAAATGTTCCTTTTTCAGGGTTTTTTTTGCAAACTGAATTTGCAGCTCTCCTTTCTCTCCGGCAAATTCTTCGGCCACAATACCTTTTGCATACCTGCTGTGCTTTGACCATGTTTTGCCCAGCCACAATGCAAAATTCGGATGAAGTCTCGCAAACAACCATTGTAAAATTTTATTCCTGAATATCCTGATCAATAATTTATAGCCTAACTCACCTCTCCCTATCCCGTCACCATGAGCCAGGAAATATCTCATTCCATAAAATTCCCGGATCAACGGTTTATGATGGATCTCCGCTCCCAACTCAGTTTGAAAATATCCATAGGTCCAAACATCATGATTCCCTGAAAAAAAATACAACTTCGTCCCATTGTCAGCCAGCTCGGCAAGTTTTCCTAAAAAACGGATGAATCCCCTGGGAACAACATGCTTATACTCATGCCAGAAATCAAAAACATCACCCAGCAAATACAACTCTTTCGCATGAGGTTTTATTTCCTCGAGCCAGTTTCCGGCCAGTTTTTCTCTTTCACGGCTTTTGTACTCGGGATGCAAGCCCAAATGAAGGTCTGAAATAAAATATATTTTGTCTTTGTTCACAGGGAATTATTTATCAATCAGGTTAGACAATGTTCTGTTTAAAGCTTCCGGTGAAATGTTTTTTGCTATTATTTCAGATTGATCACGATTGATCAGGTAGTTCAAAGGCAGTTCATTTACATTAAAAAGAGTGCGTGTGACTGAAGAAGGAAATGCCGTATCAATAACACTCACCCACTGAATTTCTTCAAATTTCAGAGTATTCAACCATCCTGATTTTACTTTATCAACGGATACCTGGTAAACCTCAAATCCTTTTTTGTTATATTTTTTATATACCTTTTTTAACTCAACAACATTTGCAATACTTTCCTGTTGATTCACCGACCAGAATGTTAGCAGGACTATCATTCCTTTTAAAGATGATAAAGATATCATTCTGCCTTTCATATCGGGAAGAAGTAAATCCGGTATATCCATTTCAACTGCATTCACCTGTTGAATGAGCCTCTCTTTTTGATAGGCTGTCATCATTGCCTGATAATTATCTTTCAGGACTATTACCTGTCTGACCTTCGGGTAGTATTTGGAAAGTGAATCAGTAACAATTTTAAAAAATTGAATATCATGTTGTGATTTGAAAACATATTCGCCCGGAGAATATTCCTGGTATAAGGCTGCAATATTTGCCAGCGAAGCGAAATCTTTCAAAATGAACTGCATTGAATATTTATGGTGATTATCCTGAATTTTTGCAAATGAGGTCTCCAGACTTTCACGTTTATTCATATAATCTTTATCGGTATTTTCAATTTCCTGGTATTCTTTTCGTATTGTATTGAGTTTTATGATCACGGATCTCAGAGAATCATGCAATTCATTTACACGAACGGAATTCTCAGAACCTTCAATGCGTTTTCCCTGATAAAAATTATCAAAATCAGCATTCAATTTTAATTTTTCTCCTGGGGAAAGTATTAAAGTAAGTGATTTTTCATTGCTGAAGTTCAGTTGATAATACCCCGGTTGGGTTAATGAGATTTTAAACCTGAAATTGCCTTTCGCGTCAATCTCAGTAGAGTCAATTGTACGGGAAGATGTAATTCTCAATTCTTCGAGAAAAGTTGTTACTCCTTCAGCATGTATTATTCTTCCTGAAATAACCGCCTTTTCTTGTTTTGAGCAAGCGAACAGACTGATTACAAAAAACAGAAGTAAACAACAATTTATCTTCATTCTTCAATATCTTTAAGTTTTGCTATTAGCTCATCTGAAAACAGGTCTTTTGCAATAATTACACCCGCTTTATTTGTTAATATGGTTGAAGGAATTCGTTTTACGGCATATCTCTCCGTATATTTAGAGTCCCAATAGTTGAAATCACAAATAACAGAAAGCATTACGGAATTTTCCTTGATAAATTTCTTCAAGATTTCTTCGGATGGATCAATGGACAGTGCAATGATTTTAATATCATCCATTTTCTTCCCCTGAACGAAAGAATTAACTGAAAGCAATTCCTCTACAGAGAATGTATTCCATGATGCCCAGAACAATAGCAAAACATGCATATTGATATTGTGATCAATTTTTATGGTATCTCCTGTCAGCGATATTGCTTCCAACTCAGGCAATAAAATGCCTTCAACAATTCGTTTTTCAATGAGCTGTTTGTGCCTGATTTGTTCTTTAGTTTCGGTAACTTCAAGGTTTAAAGCTTTCACTGCCTCGGTATTGGGATATAATATGGAAAGACTGGAATCAACAAAATCAAATATATCCAAATCATCATA
>CAZWFM010000273.1:0-3496 GCA_964633185.1 uncultured Bacteroidales bacterium
AATCACCTCCAAAACCCCTGAAGGAAGCCCGGGAGTCGATCTTTTTTAAGTGTTTAATCAGATTGCTTCCGTGCAGATCGCCTGAAGGCTCACCCGCGACTATATAGTATTTCACTTGTATAAAATTGGATTAAACATTTGTTCTTCAGAATAATACAATTGCCTGTTTTAGCATTGCTTCCAATACCGTGGAACCCTGATATTATGTTCATCTCCTTGTTGTGCGTATGGATGCATGAGGATTTCATTTGAATGGTTCATTAGCTGTCCTGTTTATTGCTTAATACTGAAAGTTAAAGAATAAAACTTATAAATAATAATATGGAGGTAAGCACAGCTGTGCTGATCAATATCCCTTTGGCAATGTTCATCTGGTTTTTCCAGATTAACAGAAAGAATAACAGTGCATTGGGGAAAATGCACCGGCTGAGAAACAGAGGCAGGAATTTTATGATGACCATGCTGTAATGCTTTCCTATTATTGAGAGAAGAGCCATTTTAGGCATAATAAAAATAAAATAAAGAATTGTTGGTATTAGAATCCCAATTATAATACCTGCTACTAAAGTGTTCAGTTTTTTAAAATTTATAAATCCCATTTTTTTATAAGGTCAATTGTCTGATATGAAGTAAGATCTGTTTGTAAAGGGACTATGGCAATATAGTTATTCTCTAATGCCCATTCATCTGTGTCAGTAGCTTCCGGTTCGCGATTAAAATATTCTCCGGTCAGCCAGTAATAGTCATGTCCTGAAGGATCAGTTCTTTTGTCAAATTCTTCCTGCCAATATCCCATTGTTTGCCTGCAAACATGAATTCCTTTGATTTCTTCTGCGGGAACTTCGGGGATGTTTACATTCAAACAGGTATGTAAAGGCAGATCGTGCCTAAGAACCTGTGCAGCTATTTTGGCAGCATATTTTTTTGCTGTACTTAGATTTGTATCGTGGTTATAGCTTATTATAGAAAAACCTATAGAAGGTATTCCATTGACACAACCTTCCAGAGCAGCGCCCATCGTGCCCGAATACAACACGCTTGTAGAACTGTTGGAACCATGATTGATGCCCGAAACCAGCAAATCGGGTTTGCGGGGAAGCAATTGACTGAGAGCTAGTTTAACACAATCTGTGGGAGTGCCATTTACAGAATAACTTGTGCAATCGTTCAATTGCGATTTAATAACCCGTAAAGGATGTTTCACTGTAATTGCCTGCGACATTCCTGATTGCGGCTCTAATGGGGCAACAACAATTACTTCTCCTAATGTTTTCATTGCTTCAACCAAAGATGCTATTCCCAACGAATCTAAACCATCATCATTTGTAACCAGTATCAAATTGCTCTTGGCCATTTCTCTTCTCTTAATTTGGAAAGTAAAGATAGAATATTCAATGAATGGATAGAAAAGAATACAATACAAATACGAGTAATCTGAAATTGCTCATCCATTCTTTGGATACAAAAAAAAATACTCAACTGAGATAAGAAAAAAAATGTATTTTACGTTTTTGCATTGATTACAATTAAACAATTGAAATAAAGATTTCTTTGTCTTTACAAATGAAAATCACAAACATGAAAATACCTCGAATAACTATTGAATGGGGGCTTTGATAACTTCGGTTCCTGTTTATTGAATGACTATTCTCTGGCTTGTAACAAAATTTCCTGATCTGACTGTACAGAAATATATACCATTTGGAACTTTCCTGCCTTCTTGTTCTATATTCCAAACAATTCTGTAGGAACCTGCCTGCATTTTTTTATTTATCAGATTTGTGATATGTCTGCCATTGATATCAAAGATATCGACAAGAGTTTTAGCCTGAGTTTGAATTTCAAATTCAATTATTGTTTTATCTTTAGCAGGATTAGGATAACAACGGATGGATTTTATTTCAGACCGTGTAATAACCGGATATGGATTCACTCCGCCTGTATCGGTTACAGAGGTATGAAATGTAAGTCCGGGTACCCGGTTTCCTGCATAATTAACATTGTTTTCAACCTCACAGATATTCAGAGCAAAACTATAGTCATTGTATTGATTCAGAGTTTTGACCATTAAAGTATTTACACCTTCATCGATATTGATATCGACAATTTCCGTATAAATATCATCATCGCCATATACATTTATTCCTGAGAATGAATAAATTCTTTCTCCATTAATATAAACATAGATGTCTTCATGTGTACCAACCCAGAGTTCGGCTGCCTGAGTGGAAGGAGAAGAGAAATAACTGAATGCATAGGTGATAATATCTTCCTGTCCATCATAAAAGCTTAGCAGATCAATTCTATCGTCGAAGAAATACACGGGTTCTGACCAGCCATTTTCACCGGCAACAGGTTTTACCGTATCTTCTCCGTTGAGAAGATCCTGAGAAATATCTGTTGAGTGAAAAACCTGGGAAAGTAACCAGGTGCGGTTACTCTGTCCGAATTTTCCGTTTGAGGTGGGATTTTTAATAACTTGTTTTTTTACTTCATCCAGGGGTGCTCCGGTAAGAATTATTTGCTCAGCATTATTTGTCCCCAAACCTACCTTTTCCGCAAGGGTTATGTGGGCTATATCATCGGGATTCAGACAAAGCATACGTGCGCTGACATGATCAATTGCTACAGGATCGGCTCCTGCAAGAATAGTATTGAAACGTACCTGGTTCGTACCATCGTATTGTTTGTATCTTTCGAGACACATGATGGCATCAACTACAACAAAGTCTATGTCTGCAACAGTACATAAATCAACTATTTCTTCTGTTGTCCACCTTCTGTGATTAACATCATGAACAAGACCTCCGTAATACGCTGATCCATTCATTTTATTGTATCCGTAATAGCACCCCGGAGCTGTTCCAATCTGATTCTTTAAAGCATTCGTAATACCTGTATCATGAATTTTTAGCACAGGTACAGAAATATACACATCCGCGTCAATTTCTTCCTGATGAACCATGTATGTGCCGTTATGAGGTGCTGCAGTAGCTTTTGAACCAAGGGTAATTTCAACGGTCTGTGCATAGGTCTGGTTTAGATTGAACAAACTGAAATTGATACCGGAAAGATAGGGATCCGTTAGTAGATCCTCGTATCCGGAGTTGTCCCATACACTGCCCGCATCACCAACAACATCGTTCGTTCTTGCAGTACCCTCACCAACAATAATCTCAACATTACCCTGGGTATGCTCATCTATAATTTTAATAAGAGATTTAACAACCCTGACATCTGTGTTTTCTCCTTCACCGGAAGGACTATTGCCTCCTACCAGATTTACCTTTAACATTACCTTGTCTCCTTCACTAATGACCCAGTCTAATCCTCCCTGCAGTTCAATGGCTTTTCTAACCATGTTTTCTATCTGCTGGTAGGAGGGATCAATATTTCTTGAAACAGGATCAGTCAACTCCCCGTAATCGGAAGGAACAATGGAAACCTTTGTTGTAGCTGCTGTTACCGCATCAAATTCTGATTCATACCTGAATGT
>CAZWFM010000274.1:0-3495 GCA_964633185.1 uncultured Bacteroidales bacterium
CTCATTCTTCCCCTGAACTCATCAATCGAATTGAAATTGTGTTTTTTCATCCATTCCTTCAAATCCGATAGTATGGTAGAAACATATTCGGGCCCTTTTTTATAAAGTACCGAACAAACCTGAACAGCAGTTGCTCCTGCCAAAAGCTGTTTGACAAGAGCAGTGCCATCGTGGACACCTGTAGAAGCACAAATATGAATATTCTTCACCAACGAGGATACAATTCCGATCCATCTGAGCGATTGCTTTAAATCGGAGGGATTGCTGAAAACTTCCGAGCTGGTGAATGTCATAGAATCTACGTCGATATCGGGCGCATAAAATTTATTAAACAAAACAACTCCCTGGGCTCCTCTGCTTTTCAGATTTTTAACAAATGCCGGTATATTTGTAAAATGTTGTCCTATCTTAACTGAAATAGGAAAACTAATTTTCTTACTCAGATTTAACAGAATATCATCATAAATTTGTTCATAGAGATATCCGTTTTCATGTATGTTATCCGGAAAAATAAACACATTTAATTCAATGGCATCAGCACCAGCATCCTGTATGCTTTTTGCGAAAGAAAACCATTCTTTTGATGATATACAGTTTATACTTGCAATAATCGGAATATCGACAGAACTTTTTGCTTCTTCAATTAATTTCAGATACTGATCAACCGTATTGTTCTTGGTATAATTAAGAATATAATCTTCAGCTTCAGGATAATCAGACTCTTTTAGCATGGATAAAGCATCTCTGTTAATCTGTTCTTCAAACAGTGACTTAAGAACAACTGCTCCAGCACCTGCATCCTCTAATTTTTTAATTTTTTGTACTGAATTCGTCAACCCTGAACTACTGATGATCAATGGATTTTTCAATTCAATACCCAAATAATTTGTTGTAAGTTTCATTCCATTCATCTGATTTTCAAGTTACTAGTAAACTCTCTCTCCAAAGATCTGACTCCCTACACGAACCATGGTCGATCCTTCCTCAATTGCAATTTTATAATCTGATGACATACCCATGGATAGTTCTTTGAACTCAGGCATATCAGCAAAATAACCTTGTCTGATACTTCTAAAGATACTAACTAATTTTTTAAATTCATCCCTGATTGTGTTTGCATTGTCTGTAAAAGAAGCCATGCCCATTACTCCAAGAATTCTAATATTGCTTAATCTTTTATAATCATCAGATTCCAGAATTAATTTAACATCAGCTGAATTCAGACCAAATTTACTCTCTTCCCTGGCTATTCTAATTTGCAATAAGCAATCAATAACTCTGTGGTATTTGAGAGCCTGCTTATTTATTTCAATCATCAATTTAAGACTGTCCACACCATGAATAAGAGACACAAAGGGCGAAATATACTTTACTTTGTTGGTTTGTAAATGACCAACCATATGCCATTCAATGTCCTTTGGAAGCAGTTCATATTTGACAGCCAATTCCTGTACTTTATTTTCGCCAAATAGTTTATGTCCCGAATAGTAGGCTTCAAGAATCTGTTCAGCAGATTTTGTTTTAGATACAGCTATTAATTTAACACTTTCAGGCAATTCCTTTTTCAATCTCTCTATTTCCCCAGCGATACTCATTTTTATTGAATATATTGGTAAAACGAAACCAAAAGTAATAAAAACAACTTCTTTTTAACGCAAACATTTTATCATCTTTTTTGTTTCCTTGCCATATAATACATCAAGCACCAATAATTTAGTATCTTGTATCGGAATCAAATAAAACCCGCTTTTATATGAAAATTACTGTTATTGGTGCAGGCAATGTTGGATCATCCTGCGCAGATGTATTAGCTCACCAGGATGCTGCCAGTGAAGTAGTATTGCTGGATATTAAAAAAGGACTTGCTGAAGGTGTTGCATTGGATATATGGCAAAGTTCACCCATTGACAGATTCAATACAAAAACAATTGGTGTAACAAATGACTATAAAGCCACTGCTGATTCAACCGTTGTTGTTATTACCTCAGGTTTGCCACGCAGGCCGGGAATGAGCAGAAATGATCTGATAGAAGCAAATGCCAACATTGTAAGAGATGTGACTGAAAAAATTATCAAGTATTCCCCATGCACAACCATTATTGTTGTTACCAATCCGTTGGATGTTATGACTTATCAGGCGCATATTACTTCAGGCCTTGAACGTACCAGGGTTATGGGAATGGCAGGTGTTCTCGATACCGGTCGTTACAGAGCTTTTATTGCAAATGAATTGAATATTTCTCCAAAAGATATTCAGGCTGTTCTCATGGGCGGACATGGTGATACAATGGTTCCGCTTCCCAGGTTTACCACTGTTTGTGGTGTTCCTCTCTTTGATATTCTGTCAGAAGAGAAAGTGAATGACATTATCGAAAGAACAAAAGCAGGTGGTGGTGAATTGGTTAAACTGATGGGTACTTCAGCATGGTATGCTCCCGGTTCAGCAGCTGCACGTATGGCCGAAGCAATAGCCAGAAATCAGAAAAGGGTATTGCCCTGTTGCATAAAGCTTGAAGGAGAATATGGTTTACATGATGTCTATGTCGGAGTACCTGTGGTTTTAGGCAGGAATGGAATTGAACAAATTATTGAGCTGAAATTGAATCAGGACGAACAAATGCTATTGAACCATTCTGCCGGAGCTGTCAAAGAGATGATGGAAATTCTTGATCAAAAGAATCTGAAAGTATAAAAAAAGGTCGCTGAAAAATCACAGCAACCTTTTATTTCTTACCTGTTTTTCAATCTGACTCAGAAACGAATTTCAGTAATTTTTCAACTACTTCCAGACGAACATCAACATCCAGTTGGTTCAGTATTTCATAGACATTCCCAAATTCGTCATAGTAATCAAATTCGTTATCAATGTTTTTAAAAACTCCTCCTGTTTTAGATGCCAGATTGTTAATAATAAATTGAATAGTAGAGGTTTTTGTCATAGGCAACATATTACTTCATTAAATTATTTTAGTACAAAACGATAAATTGCACAAAATATTTCTTCAACTGAAATAATTTTTACCAGATATTTTCTTTCCCCCTACTTAATTGATAATGAAAGATTCTTTTCTTTAATCAATCTTCGCAAATTGATGAGGGCATATCTCATTCTCCCCAAAGCAGTATTGATACTTACGTTAGTTTGTTCGGCAATCTCTTTAAAACTCATTCCACAGTAATGTCTTAATATTACTACTTCCCTCTGATCATCAGGTAATTCATGAACTAGTTGCCGTACATCCTTCGATATCTGGTCAAGGACAATCTCTTCTTCAACAGTTTTATCAGCAAACTTTTTTGAATTGAACAAGTCATTTTCATAACTATCATTTGAAATCGTATTTAACTGCTTCTCCTTCCTGAAATGATCAATCATTAAATTATGAGCTATACGGATAACCCAGGAAATAAATCTTCCGTTATCTTTATATCTTCCTTCCTTTAATGATTTGATTACCTTAATAAAAGTTTCCTGAAATACATCTTCAGCAAGAT
>CAZWFM010000275.1:0-3472 GCA_964633185.1 uncultured Bacteroidales bacterium
AACCAGCAACAAGTTACAAACAACAAGCCTCCAACTTAAAACTCCAAACTCTAAATTCTAAACTTCTCAATTCATCTTCCCACCCTCTCTACCAGTAACTTTTCCAGTTCTTTTTTATATTTATACTCTCTGAGAATAAACAAATTGGTCTGAATTTAAACTTCTATTTGTCAAACTGGGCAATTGTGCTAATTTAGCAACACTTTAAAAAGTAATTTATTTATAAAGGTAACAAGTATATCATGGATGAATTGATTGCAAAACTTAAAGAACAGGTAATTGAACAGCTGAATCTGGAAGATATTAATCCGGAAGATATTGATGAAAAAGAACCTTTATTCGGCGATGGCCTTGGTCTTGATTCTATAGATGCTTTGGAACTTATAGTATTGTTGGAACGTGAATATGGGATTAAAATAAATGATCCTTCTGAAGGTAAAAAAATATTCACGTCAATCGAAACAATGGCAAAATACATTACTGAAAATCGAAATAATTAATTCTTTGCAATAATGTCTGGTAAAGTTTTCATTACCGGAATTGGCATTATTTCAGCTATTGGAGACAATGTCAATGAAACTATTGCTTCTCTGAAACAACAAAAATCAGGCATTGGAAAGATTACAATTCTGGATACAAAGTATCGTGATGAGTATGTTGCAGGAGAGATAAAATACAAAAATTCAGAACTGGCAGATAGATTAGAAATTTCACCGAAAACTGATTTGCCGCGTACTGCTTTATTAGGAATGAAAGCAGCCAAAGAGGCATTTCAGCAAGCAAAAGTCCATCAAAATAATACTTTACGAACAGGTCTCATTGCGGGAACAACTGTCGGAGGAATGGACAAAACGGAAAAGTATTATTACCATCTTGAACAAAATTCAGACTTCATAGAATCACACAGTTGTGGGAGTATTACAGATCAGATAGCTGAATATCTGAATATTACATACTTTGTTTCCACACTGAATACAGCTTGTTCATCTGGCGCTAATGCCATCATGTATGGTGCGCGGCTCATACAAAATGGTCAGTTGGACAGAGTGGTTGCCGGTGGTTTTGATTCTCTCTGTATGTTCACCATCAACGGTTTTAAAAGTTTATTCATTCTTTCACCTGAAGTATGCAGACCATTTGATAAAAACAGGAAGGGATTAAACCTTGGTGAAGGAGCAGGTTTTATTGTTCTGGAATCAGGAAATACAATTCAAACTACCGGCAACAATCCAATTTGTATGCTTTCAGGTTATGCAAATACAAATGATGCTTTTCATCAGACAGCATCATCGGTAGATGGAGAGGGGGCTTTATTGTGCATTCAAAAAGCTTTACATAAAGCAGGAATAACTCCGGATAGTATTGATTATATCAACCTTCACGGCACCGGTACTGAGAATAATGATCTTTCGGAAGGAAGAGCTTTAATCCGGGCTTTTGAAAATAACATTCCTCCGTTTAGTTCAACAAAATCTTTTACGGGGCATACATTAGGAGCTGCCGGTGGGATTGAAGCAGTATTTTCAGTATTATCAATTCAGGAAAAGCTTATTTATCCAAATTTGTTTTTCAGTCAACCAATTGAAGAATTAGGATTAAATCCTGTCACTGAGTTGATTGAAAATGTAAATATCCGGCATGTCATGTCAAATTCATTTGGTTTTGGAGGTAATGATACAACATTAATTTTTTCAAAAGTTTAACATGGATTTGTATATCAGATCGGCACAAGCTATTTCACCTCAAGATACATTCCCGGGGAAAGATCTTCCTGAAAAGATCAATGTGCATGAAAATATTTTAAAATGTTTGCTTCCTGATTTCAAGAATTATTTTGAGCCTCTTGAAAGAAGACGAATGAGCAGAATAATAAAAATGGGAGTGGCCTGTGCTGAAGAAGCCATCAGGGAAGCTGAGATCGAAAAACCTGACGCAATTATTTCCGGAACTGGTTTGGGATGCGTTGAAGATACTGAAAAATTTCTTCATAATGTGTTATCAAGTCAGGAAGGATTGCTGACTCCAACTGCATTTGTGCAATCTACACACAATTCAATTGGTGCAACTATTGCTTTAAAATACAATTGTAAAGGATATAATGTTCTCTTTGCACACAAGACTATCTCCTTCGAGAATGCTTTACTTGATGCTGATTTGTTAATTCATGAAAATGATTTAAAAAATGTTCTGGTCGGTGGGTTTGATGAAATTACACTCGAGAACTATGAATTAAAGAGAAAAGTCGGATTGTTTAAAAAGGACTTTTGTCAAAATCTGGATATTGTTCATAATGCAACCAGGGGTAGTATACCAGGCGAAGGAGCAACATATTTTGTAGTCACAAATGAAAAATCATCTAGGAATTATGCTCAGATTAAACTGCTTAACTTAACTAATAAATTAAATACTATATCGAATATTAAAAAATGGATCATGAATGCATTGGAACAAGCCGGAATTTCAGTGAATGATATTGATAATTTTCTGGTAGGTATCAATGGTGATGCATCAGGAGACAGTATATACTATGAATTGACGGAGCAATTGTTTCATTCAACTAATGTATTGTATTACAAACATCTGTGTGGTGAATATGATACATCTTCAGCATTTGGAGTATGGCTGGGAGCTAAACTGTTGAAGAGAAACTTCATAGCCGATTACCTGTTTCTTAGGAACAATCAAAAGCCATTACATAACATTTTGTTGTACAATCAGGAAAAATATAGAAATCATTCATTAATACTGCTCAGTAAAATATGAAAGAACTGCGTAAAATAATGATCTGTCTTTTTATCCTTACCCTTATTCACACATTTGTTTTTGCACAAGAAAATGAATTCAGACCTGTAACTGAAGAAAAGGAAGTCATTGATGCATTTCATAGAAAACAAAGTACAGTTAAAACACTATCCTGCACTTTTCAACAGATAAAATATATCTCTTATTTGTCTGTTTATGTAACATCAAACGGAAAATTCTATTTTAAAAATAATCATTTCATACGATGGGAATATATAGAACCCTATCAATATGCTATTATCATCAATGATGGGAATCTGAAGATTGAGGGAAATAATGATGATATCAATTATAAGATCAGAGAAAACAAATATATTGAAAAGCTTAACCTGATTATTCAGGATTCATTTAAAGGTGATATTTTTTCCAATGAAAATTATGATGCTGTTCTTGAGGCGAATTCCATACAATACAGAATTACTCTGGTTCCTAAAGAAAGTGATTTAAAAAGTATTATTTCCATTGTTTATTTACACTTTAACAGAAAAACTTTATCTGTTTCATCGATTGTTATTCATGAACCATCGCAAGATTATACTTCGATTTCTTTTCGTGACCAGGTTTTCAATGCACCCATTGAAAATAATAAATTCCAGTAATTCAGGATCCCAGCAAAAAAAATCCCGACAATTTGTTATTTTAACAAAATCGTCGGGATAAAAAATCGGCG
>CAZWFM010000276.1:0-3453 GCA_964633185.1 uncultured Bacteroidales bacterium
AGAGCAAAAAACTGGATAGTTAAAAGAATGAAAAAATTGAACTGGATATAAATGGAACAAAAATCTAATAATCTGGAAACCATATTTAGAACTACCTTTGAAAAGCATTCTGAAATGCCATCTCCAAAGGTTCTTCGTCAGTTAAAATACCGTCTTTGGATTTCTGATTTTTTTAGTTTCAACCTGAAAAGACCAAATATAATTTATACTGCTATTCTTGCTGGTATAATTGCTACAGGTCTTCTGATATTTGCTGACAGACCTTCTTCTGAAATGAAAGTTCACCAGTCCCAAACTTCATCTGATAAAAACAGTAAAAGTATTTCTGTTGCTCGTCCGGCTAGCGAAACCATCGAATCTGACCGTGCAGGAAACCTTGGTAACAAAGAAATGTTAAGTGCTTATTTTGATGTCTCATATTCAGAAGGTTGTGCTCCTCTGAAAATATTATTTAACAGTTACACAAATCAGGCTTCTGACCATAAATGGGATTTTGGTAATGGTGACAGTTCAAGTGAACAAAATCCTTCGTATACTTATTCTGAACCAGGAGTGTATCTGGCCAAACTCACTGTTTCTGACAAATCCGGTTATAGTGAATACCATACAAGAGAGATCCGGGTCTTCAGTCATCCTGATGCAAACATTGCAATTGATATTGACAAATCTGATATTGCCTGCCGGAAAGTTCAATTTATCGGCAAATCCAAAGGGAGTAGCACCTATGTGTGGAATTTTGGAGATAATGAGACATCAACAACAATGAATCCTTTACATGTCTTTAAAAACTATGGAGTTTATACTGTAAAACTAATAGTAACATCAGAGAATGGCTGTAGCGATACATTTGAACTTGAAAACAAGTTTTTAAAGAACAATTATCAATTGAATTATCCTTATACCTTTAAACCAAATACAACAGATAAGGGAAATAATGGTTTCTATGAGAGCAATGGTGCACAAAGTGCTATTTTTTACCCGAAAAATTATGGAGTTAAAGAATATCATTTAAGCATAAAAGCCCCTAATGGAATTGAGGTATTTTCAACCAACAATATCAAACAGGGCTGGAACGGCTATGTTAGAGGAAGACTGGCTCCCGGTGGAGTATATTCCTACCTGGCCAAAGGTATTTATCCAAATGGAAAACCATTTTATATTGAAGGCAAAGTTAAAGTAATCATCGAAGATTATTTTCAGGATTGATCAATTCATTCAGTATGCAACTATTTGTTGCATTTCTTGGTCTTAAGAATAGGAATTTATCAAAAGAATTTATCTGAAATACAACCCTGTTTGGTCAAACAGGGTTTTTTAATTACTTCATGTTGCAGATAATTTATTTATTGCCTGTTTTTCTGGCAGTGAAATTTATTATACAAGTCTTTCAATCACAGAATAAAAATGGGTTATTTCGAAAGGTTTCTGAATGTATGCAGCAATATTCAACTCTTTAATCTTATCCTCAACACGATCTTTTCTCACTCCGCTTAATATGATTACCGGAGTATATAAGTACCTTGTCATATCCCTTACCTTAGCTATAAGCTCGGCTCCATTCATATCAGGCATGTCAAAATCTGTAATAAGCAGATCAATCTGGGTACCATTAAAAAATTCCAAAGCTTCTTTTCCACTGGAAGCCTCCAACACATGATATCCTTTCTTTATCAGTGTTTCTCTGACAATACTTCGAATACCGGTAAAATCATCAACAATCACTATTTTCCTCTGCTTTATCATTTGGTTATAATTCCATACCTGAAAATAAAAATCTATATATGAATTATTATTTAAAAGATAGTAAATAATGCTAAATATAAAAAAACATATTCATCTTAATTCAACAACAAGTTTTTAGATATGTTATATATGATATTTCATTTGGAACCATAACTTTCATAAACCTTTTTAATGTAATTTTAATCAAATTCAGTACAGAATAAAGATCCTATGACATAGGGTTGTCACATAGCTTATATAATATTGTAATACAAACATAAATTATTCATATTAAAACATTTTATCATGAAAACCAAATCTTCAAAAAGGATCGGATTGATCAGTTTATTCGCAATTGCTCTGTTATTGACTGCTTTTTATGTAAGTCCGACACAAAAAAATGAGAATTCAGCACCAAAAATTGAAATTCAACAAGTGGATGCACAAAAGGCTATTGTAATAAAAGCTGATATTCCAATGAGTGAGATCAGTACAAAAATGGGAGAAATCTACCAGCAGCTTTTCACTTATCTGGATAAAAAAAGTATTGCTCCTGCCGGACCACCATTTGCCGTTTATTATTCCTATGAACCGGAAGGTAACGTAGTCTTTGAAGGTGGTATACCTGTACAGGAGAAGGTAGATAATGACGGGGATATTACTTACATGGAATATCCGGAAATGAAAGTAGTATCAACATTGTATGTGGGAGTATATGAACAAATGGAAGGAATTTATATGGAATTGGATCAGTACCTTAAGGACAATAAGCTCGAATCAACAGGTACAACCTGGGAAGTATATCTAACAGATCCGAATGAAGTTGCATCGCCGGAGGAAAATCAAACCCTGATTTATTTCCCGATTCAATGATTTTATATTAGAAAACCTGCTCCGGATAACCAAAGAGCAGGTTTCTTTTTCAATACAATTAACATTGTTTAACAAAATAATACTCTGCTGATTCCACATTTCAATCAGCCAATTTGCACATGGTCTTTGTCAATGTATCTGTTCCTGTTTGCAGTTGATAATAATACAATCCGTCCGGGAGCTCTCTGGCATCAAATCGTATTTCAAAATTTCCTTTCTGCAGCTCCTGATCCAAAAGCACCTCAATTTGCTTTCCAACTGAGTTGTAAATAATCAGCCTGATATTCCCACCTTTCAATATCCTAAAAGGAATAATGGTCGAATTCATAAAAGGATTGGGAACGTTCTGAGCAAGGTCTATCTCTCCCTGATGTACCGTGTTGCTGTTAGCTGAGAGACCAGTAATTGTAAAAACGTATCGTTTCGTCAATTGAGTTTGAAGAACAGATCTGTGAGATTGGAATTTAACATCCACCGTATATTTTTTTGATTCCAGTCCTGAAACATCAATATGAATTGATACTTGCTGAGAATCATTTGCAGGAAGTATAAAATTTTCTGGTTCGACAGAAATCTTAGTATTCGTACAACTCACTACCACAGAATCTGCTCCTTCCCCATCATTATAAATATATACCTCTTCATTTATTGGCTCATCAGCTGATATTTCCCCGAGGTCGACAATGGATTTATCCTTTAAATACGTATAGGCAGCTTTATCAAGAAGCAGTTTTTCATGATTTACAGCATATATATATTCGTCAGCACAACCAAAATACACTATACTGTCTTTTACCACAGGCGATGAATGTACCTGTCCTTCTGTAGCAAATCTGGCCAACAAATGATGAGATTCTT
>CAZWFM010000277.1:0-3439 GCA_964633185.1 uncultured Bacteroidales bacterium
GGAATACTTACCATCCGGAAATATCAGATACGGGAAATATCAATTATTATGTTTCGCAGACAGTTAACGGCTGTGAAAGCAATTATGAAACAGTTCAACTGACAATAAAGCCTGCACCGGGTTTACCGGTTGCTGAAGATGAGACCATTTGCTATGGAGAGGAAACACCGGCTCTGTTTGCCCTGGGAGAGAATATCAATTGGTATTCGGATACTTTACTAATCCATTGGGTAAACTCAGGGGATAGCTATTCTGCTGATCATACCGAACCGGGAATCTATACCTATTATATTACCCAAACCCTTGAAGAGTGTGAAGGGGATTGTATCCCGGTTAGCCTGATCATCTATTCATTACCGGAGGTTGATCTTGGTCCCGATACAACCATCACCGATCAGCAAAGTGTAATACTTGGTATGATAGGAGATGAAGATTATTCCTATATATGGAGCAACGGATCAGTTGGATCCTTTGTTGAGGTTTCAGGAAATGCTGTCGGAGTTGGTGATCATTCGTACTGGGTAGTGGTAACAGACAGCAATTCATGCGAAAATTCCGATACTGTTATCGTGAGCGTGACGTATGTAAATTCCATTCCGTATTCTCAGATGAACAGGTCAATTCAGGTTTATCCCAATCCGGGAGTTGACATATTGCATATCCATTTACACGGAATAGCTGAAAAAACGTTATCGGTTGAAATAATTGACCGGCTGGGGAATATACTGATATCGGAACAATACAAAACAATTTCCGGAGAGACAGATATGAAATTGGATGTTTCAACCTTGTCCGGGGGGATATATTTTGTCAGGATTTTAGGAGAGAAGATCATGTTTACAAAGGCAATTGCTATCCGGTAAACAGGTTTAGCAAATTCCTAATTGAGTTAAGCACTTTGCCAGGGCTGTTTTAAAAGGAAAGAATTTTAAGATAGCCACGAAGTCTCGAAGACTCAAAGGATTCACACAACCCCTGTTTTTCAATTCTATATAACTTTGTGAGTACTTAGTGATTTAGTGCCCTGGTGGCGAATTTTCAACTTTTAAGATAGCCCCGATCATTGGGTTTTAATACCCTGTCAGGGTGTGTATGATATGGAAGCTAAAATCCCATATCCTCTCCTCCGAAATCTTCTCCGTTTCGGGCAGGACGCCCGGCTCTCTTTTTCTGATTCAGCCTGTATATGAAAGTCAGGGTGAACATGCGACCGGCACGCCGGTGTTCGTTTTCGGAATACACATTGGATTGGTCGAGTGTGTATTTGAAGCGGCGGCTGTCTAAAACATCACGCACATTCAATGTCAGTGTGCCTTTTCCCTTCAGGATATCTTTGCTTAAAGCCATATTCAGAATATAAAAGGCTTGTCTTTTGCCCTGGGTTGTTTCCTGTGGTGCACGATAAAAGAATATGGTCTGAAAGTCGATGTTATATGGGAGCTTTATTTTTGAATTCATCCGGGTATGCCAGGAGTAATCTTCGCTTTCAAAGATTATTGTATCCAATTGACCGTAAGTGGATGACTGAAAAAAGTTGATGTCTCCTGTAAGTGTCCACCATTTGAATACATCAACCGATACATTGGTTTCCAGTCCGTAGGACTGCCTTTCGGATAAATTGACAGGATATGTGTAAAGAATGCCTGTAGCCGTATCCAGATCGGCTATCCGTTCAATAACCCCTGATGTATTACGGTAGTATATTCCGGTATAAAGATCAAAGCTTGGTTTTTTCAGCAAATATCCTGCTTCCAGTGAGTGCGTATATTCGGGCTGAAGGTTCGGATTGCCTGAGCGGATATTCCTGTCGTCACTGTAACTATAAAATGGATTTAACAGCCAGAAGTGGGGCCGGTTAATCCTGCGGCTGTAACTCAATTGAACCGAATTATTCTCATTGATCTGAAACGTTGTGTGAAGGGTTGGGAAAAAATCTGTATAAAGCCTGTTTTTTCCGTCTTCTGCCTGATCAAAATATGTTCTTACATCCGAAATTTCCATCCTGAGGCCGAGGAGGAAAGTAAACCGGTTGAATGCGTTGCCTCCCTGTGCATATAGTGCATGTACATTTTCGATATAATCAATGTTGTTTGAGAATTCAGGTATTCTTACCGGGTTGCCGGCTTCATCTGTTTCTTCTACATAAAATGGGTTTGCAATGTTTCTGAACTCACTGCGGTACCCGGCTTCAAATTGTCCTTTACTGCCGAAAGGATAAATATAATCTGCCTGCAAAAGCAGGTTCCTTTCGCTTTCTTTGTTCAGCGAATTTTGAAATATCTGCCCTCCTTCCGTAATCAATTCTTCGGTTATTTCCGATTTTTCGGTTTCAGCATCTTTGATATATTGAATCAGCGCAGTGAATTTATGATCTTCGTTGTGAAACAGTTTCGTATAATTCAGGCTGAATTCCATATCCAGTTCATCCTCCTGCTTCTCATCTTTTCTATGTGAAGTGGAAAGAGGTATTTCAGATACGGTATAATCGTAGTACCAAATATTACTAATGGTGGGTTCATCACTGATGCCCAACAGAAATGCGGCAGTTAAAGTGTTTTTTGAATTGATCAGATAATCAAAGCCTCCTCTTAACCGGTTTGAAAGTCCGGTTCTGTTCCTGCTGCGATTGATACGTGTTATATAGGCTGTATCGGACAAATTGAAATATTGATAAGAATTTCCGGTTCCCGGTCTTTCGTTATAGCGGATGTTGTAATTCAGAAAGTAATTGATCTTTTCTTTCCTGAAATTCACATTTGCTCCCAGAGAGTACTCATGCGGGTATCCTGCAGTTACTTCAAACGAACCGTTGACTCCTTTCTGCTGGTCCTTTTTAAGTACAATATTGATAATACCTGCCATCCCTTCAGCTTCGTAGCGTGCACTTGGATTGGTAATGACTTCGACCCGTTCGATCATGGTGCCCTGGAGATTTCTGAGCGCATCTGTATTGCCTGCACTGACCATTCCGGAGGGTTTGCCATCCACAAGGATCTGCAGATTTTCACTACCTCGCAGACTCACATTCCCATCCAGATCTACACTGACCGATGGTATATTATCAAGTATGTCAAGAGCGGATTTACCAGTATTGCTGAGATCTTTCCCTACATTGAATATTTTTTTATCGAGTTGAATAACCATTTCGCTTTTTTCGGCGGTAACCGTTACTTCATCAAGAGCTGTTGCTTCCGGTGATAGTTCTATAATACCTGTTTTATAGGATCTTTTTTCATCGGATACAATGATATTTGGAATTGTTGTTTTTTCATATGAAATAAACTGTACTACTGCATAATAATGTCCCGGTTCAACTTTGATCGTAAATGAACCATCAGGGCCTGCCAGTCCTCCGGTTACCAGATTCGAATCTGCAGAATACACAGAAATGGTAGAAAATTCAAGGGGTGAACCATTTGATTTATCAATAACCTTACCC
>CAZWFM010000278.1:0-3391 GCA_964633185.1 uncultured Bacteroidales bacterium
GAAGGCATGCGTGAACACCAAAAATTCGAAAAACCAATTATTACACCCACAACAAAAGCGGAAGAAGGACACGATGAAGACATATCAAGAGATGAAATCATTTCCCAGGGACTTGTTTCAGAGGAAGATTATGAAATACTAGAAGAATATACCTGTAAGCTTTTCCGGAGAGGCACTGAAATTGCGGAACAGATGGGACTAATACTTGTGGATACCAAATACGAATTCGGAAAAAAAGACGGCATGATATACCTTATTGATGAGATCCATACTCCTGATTCATCACGTTATTTTTATTTGGATGGCTACCAGGATCGGTTCAATGCCGGAGAACAGCAAAAACAATTGTCGAAAGAATTTGTAAGACAGTGGTTGATCAGTAATGGATTTCAGGGTAAAGAGGGTCAGAAAGTACCAGAGATGTCCGATGAATTTGTTTCCGAAGTAAGTGAAAGATATATTGAACTCTATGAGAACATTACCGGTGAAGATTTCGAGAAAGCAAACAGCAAAGACCTTAAAAAGAGAATTGAAAACAATATCAACTCCTTTCTTTCCAAAGTATAAGACCTTCTACAGCCCATAAAAACAGCTATTGTATTAACATGATTATTTTACATGATTCCCGATGATTAAAAATCTCAATGTCACAATATTAATCCTGATTGGAGTTATTTCTTTTTTATCAAACACTTCGATTGCTCAAAATGAATCTCCTGTCATTATTAAATCGAATCAAAAAGTAATATACCAGGGGAAAATATATTATATACATAAAGTAGCCCAGGGGAATACACTCTATTCCATTTGCAAAACGTATCAGGTAACCAAAGAAGACATCCGAAAAGCAAATCCATCAGCAATCTTGGATCCTCTTACTATAGGACAAACTTTAAGAATACCTGAAATCTCAGAATCAGAATCGGTTACAAAAATTATTTCACTCTATTCTGCCAAAGAGAATGAGGATTTCATCTTCCACAAAGTTCAATCAGGAGAGACAACATTTTCGATTCATAAGAAATATAACATTCCTTTGACTGCAATCTTTAAATACAACCCGGGAAGTGAGAACTCAATTTCTACAGGACAGATACTTAAAATTCCCAGGGAGCATCTTTTGAAACCACAAGTAACTGACGAATCAGAGAAACAGGAAAGACCAATATATTATACTGTCCAGCAAGGAGATACTTTGTATCGTATTGCCAAAGACTATGGAATTTCTGTTTCTGCTCTGATCAATGCAAACGAAAGTTTAAGGTGGGGATTAAAAGCAGGACAAGTAATTACTATCCCTCCAAAGGACCATTATTATGCAACTGGTTTGGACATATCTTCCGATTCTATGCTCCTGGTTACAAGTCTGACAGAACTTACACATCATCAATGTGATTCGATTTCCTCTGCCTTTAAAATGAGAACTCCTGTAAAGGTTGCTCTTGTTTTACCTTTTTTTGCTAACGAACTTTACAGTATAGAGATGAGCACAGAGCAGGATACCATTGACTCAGAAGAAATTCATAAAAAACAAAATAGCTTCAGAGGTCGGGTTGCTGTTGAATTGTATGAAGGACTGCTGCTTGCAATTGACAGTCTGAAAAAAATAAACTTTGATATCAATCTTTTTGTATATGATACAGAGGCAGATACAAATAAACTGAAAAAGATCCTGGACGATCTTGAAATCGTACAACCTGATCTGATTATTGGTCCTTTCCTGCGAGAGAATATTGCGTTAATGAATAAATTCTCCACCGAGAAAAAAATCCCGTTTGTTCCCCCGCTGATGAAAGATGATTCTACTCTCAGACATAATCCAAATCTTTTTCAGGTAATTCCTTCACATCAGGATGAATTGGAGATTTGGTCAAGGTACCTGGCTCAATATCACAATAAGAACATTCTTTTTATTTATAAGCGTAAATTATTTAAACGGAGTGAACCTGAACTATTTAAATCCATACTTCTTAAAAAATTGCATGATATGCCCGATCAGGATACTTTATTATTTCATGAAATAGTAATCAATGATTCATTACAAACGAATTTGAATGCATATTTATCGGATACCATTGAAAATATTATTATTGTGGCATCTTCGTATGAACCTGAAGTGAGTGATATTCTTACCAAAGTCCATTTTCTTCACAAATCATATAAAACAACGGTTTTTGGGTTGCCGGCGTGGCAAAAATTCAAGAGTATCCGTATTGACCATTTTCATGATCTGAATGTGACTATTTACTCACCTTTTTATATTGATTATTCCGATCCACTGGTAAAATCATTTGTAAAAAAATGCAGATCTTCTTTAAAATACGAACCCTTTATGACTACTTCAAAGGGTACTGGTATTAATTATACTTTCCTGGGATATGACCTTGGTATGTATTTCATCCCGTTAAGAAAAAATTATTCTGAAGCCGCATGTGATTGCGCCAATTTTTACCATCCCGGACTACTTCTTTCAAATTATTCATTCAGAAGAAACAGGATTTTCGGATACAATGAAAATGTTAGCATCAGTGTTGTAAAATACACGGAGAATATAGATATTACAAGACGAATTATTGCAAGAGAATAGTGTTATTCCGGTTATTAAGGAGCATTATAAAGAAGTATTGCTATTACAAAGATCAGACTGAACATTCCCAACGATACTACCGCAGTATTGTATACAATTTTTTTTCTGCGCATTATTCTGTATGATTTTATCAGAGAATCCATTCTATGAATCAGCTGTTCAAGTCCTTTTTTACTTTTTGTAAAATAGTCACTTGCCCCCCATTTTATTGACCGTACTGCTACATCAACACTGGCATTTGATGAAAAGAAAAGGAAATGTGTATTTGAATATTTATTTCTCTGACTGATTAAAAAATCCAAACCTGAGATATGATATTCTTTCATTGAATGATCCAGAATAATGATATCGGGTATCTCATCCGATTCATCACAGGCTTCGCAAGTTTCAAAAGTTCGCAGATTGGTATAATTCAGAGCATGAAAACACGCATATAGTATTTTTCGGTAACCAGCATTCTGATCAACAATATAAATCAGTGGATTCGTTGGATTTTTCACTTTTCTGAGAACATAGAATACTTTACAAATTTAAAATCCGTAGTACAATAATGCGAAAATCTGATCTTATATTTGATCAATTCTATGTTTTGAGATATAAACAGTAAATTTTTGTTTACAATTGAGAACTATTGAGTATTTCCGGAATAAAAAACAATGTCTTATTTCTGAATATAATTTGAATAAAAAGGATCTGATATGATACCTTCTGAAAAAACTAAATTTGTTCTGCAGCTTCAGCATCAAGGTACCAGTCAATCATCCCGTGTTGTGGTTGAATTTTTGCTGCCGGATAATTCTTTGA
>CAZWFM010000279.1:0-3373 GCA_964633185.1 uncultured Bacteroidales bacterium
GGTTACTGAACTGATCCAAAAGTATCATGTGGGAGGAATTATATTTTTTCAGGCTGATCCGGAACAAATCGCAGAGCTTACAACATATTATCAGTCTATTTCACAAGTACCTCTGCTTTTTGCGATGGACGGAGAATGGGGACTTTCCATGCGTTTTGAAAACACACTTCAGTATCCGAGACAAATGATGCTGGGTGCTATTCATGATGACGATGTGATCTATCAGATGGGGCGTGATATTGGCCGGCAAATGAAAATGCTCGGACTGCATATTAATTTTGCCCCGGTTGTGGATGTGAACAACAATCCTGATAATCCGGTCATCAACAGCAGGTCTTTTGGTGAACTGAGGGAAAATGTTGCCCGCAAAGGATTGCTCTATATGAAAGGTATGCAGGATGAAGGTATTCTTGCTGTAGCCAAGCATTTTCCCGGACATGGGGATACCGATTCCGATTCTCATTACGAACTGCCTGTTATCAAATACTCGTACGAAAGACTTGACAGTATTGAATTATTTCCATTTAAAGCTTTGATTGAAGGAGGAGTAGGAGGGGTAATGACAGCTCACTTAAATGTTCTGGGTATAGATACATCCAAAAATCTCCCGTCATCTTTATCAGCCATTATAACGGATACTCTGTTGAAACAAAAACTTGATTTTAAAGGTCTTGTATTTACAGATGCAATGACAATGAAGGGAGTGGCCGGGCTTTATGATCAGGAGGTAGCCAATGCAATGGCTGTAGCAGCAGGAAATGATATCATACTGATGCCCGGTGAGGTTGAAAAGACCTTGATGAGAGTGGAACAATTGATTGAACAGGGAGACATAGATATTGACAGGCTGAATAACAGTTGCAGAAAAATATTACAGGCAAAGGACTGGGCGAAAACTTATGGATCGGCAGTAAAAGGAAATAGCAGTTCCCTGCAGGGTGACCTGATTCAACCGGGTTTCCAGGTTACTCAGAGAAAACTTATTGAGAAGGCAATAACAGTAATTAAAAATGAGAACAACATTATACCTCTGAAAAAGCTTGATACCTTGAGAATTGCAGCAGTGAATATTGGCAGTGAACCGGAAAACAAATACCAGAATACACTTGCATTGTATGCATCCGTTGATAGCTTCAGGATCTATGGAACAGAAGGTCTGTCTGAAGTAACCAGTATACTTGATACTTTAAGATATTACAATCTGGTTTTATTAAGCATTCATGGAGATGATCTCAGACCCGGAAGACAATTCGGATTAAGCGATGAACTGCTTACCATTGCAGACATTATCCTGTATTTGCATCCCACCGTGTTAAATGTTTTCTCGAATCCGTATTTGCTCTCACACCTGAAAAACTTTGATAAGAGCAAAGCAGTCATTGTTTCTTATGAAAACAATAACCTGACACAGGATCTTTCAGCACAGGTTGTTTTCGGAGCGATAGGAGCGGAAGGAAAGTTGCCGGTGAGTATTAATGATCATTATCGGTCAGGAAATGGGATCAACACCGAAGGCGGGATCAGGCTTAAATATGTACTTCCTGCCGAGGAAGGATTTGATACAGAGAAATTGGCTGTTGTGGATTCACTGGTTGAAGATGCGATAGATAAAAAGGCCATGCCCGGTTGCCAGATACTTGTTGCAAAGAATGGCAGGGTGGTGATGAATAAATCGTATGGATATCATACCTACTTAAACCGTAAAAAGGTTGAAAATACCGATTTATACGATCTTGCATCCATTACGAAGATAGTTGCAGGAGTTCCTTCCCTGATGCTTCTGGAACATAACCGGCAGATCGATATACGGGCGCCTTTGTCAAAGTATTTGCCTGAACTGGATACAACCAATAAAGCCAGGATCAGAATTGATGATATTCTTTTGCACCAGGCGGGAATTGAATCGTGGATACCATTTTATATTTCCACGTTAGAACCTTTGTATCCAAATCAAACTTTTGCTCAGAACAAATACTCGAAGAGATATCCCATTCAGATGGGAAAACACTTTTTCGTGAATAAGCATTTGAAATACAAAGACAATTGCTATTCTGACGAGTATTCCAGGCAATATCCCGTAGAAGTTGCAAAGGGTCTGTATATGAATTCTTCTTTGATTGACAGCATATTTCTGACCATTTATGCATCGGAGGTGGAAAAACCCGGCAAATATCATTACAGCGACCTGGGATTCTACCTCTTTTACAGGATGGTGGAACGACTTACAAACAAAGGATTTGACAGTTTTGTCGATTCGGCTTTTTATGCTCCCCTTGGGGCAACTACACTTGGCTATAAACCCCTGGAGAAATTCGACAGGCAACATATTGCTCCCACGGAAAATGACCTGGTGTTCAGAAAACAGATACTGCAGGGATATGTTCACGATCCGGGTGCGGCTATGCTCGGAGGAGTATCCGGTCATGCGGGACTGTTTTCCAATGCCAACGATCTGGCCAAATTTATGCAGATGCTTCTGAATGGCGGGGAATACGGAGGTCAGCAATTTCTTGACAGGAAACAAATAGAAGAATATACTTCCTGTGTGGCATGCGAAAACGGGAACAGGCGCGGACTGGGTTTTGACAAACCCGAGAATGATACAACCAAAAACGGACCAACCTTCAGGGGAATATCGCCCGAAAGTTATGGACATACCGGCTTTACGGGAACTATGGTGTGGGCTGATCCGGAAACAGGAATTCTGTACATTTTCCTTTCCAACAGGGTTTATCCTGATGCTGTGTATAATAAGCTTGCCGAAATGGATGTACGGACAAATATCCAGAAAGCGATATATGATGCAATGATTAAGGAGGATGAGTGAATCGTGAATCGTGATTGGTGAGCAGTGATCGGTAATCTCTCACACACATGCCCAGGTTTCGTTCCGTTCCCTAACGGAACGAGTTCCTATATTCGATTGTTGATCAAAGAACAGTTGTTGGTTTCTGGTCGCAAGTTTCAAGTTCCATTCTATTAACAAATCAGATCTTTGTGATTTGCGTTTCATAGATTGTTAAATCCCTGAATTCATCAGGCAGATGAAACGCTTTTATATTTTGCATTCTGTTCCCGGTTTCGCCTTCGAGTGTTCGAAACATCGGATTCCACTCTTTTAAAGTACAATTATATATGAGTTGTAGCCCTTATCAAAAATTTCTGTTTTGCAAAGACTATACTCCTGGTATTACGCCCTTGCCAGAGTTTTTAATACTTGTCGCATATAATAGTTATGCAAGTGAAATAGGTTGGCAGATGCGACAATTTTAATGTTACTTCTAAAGACCTGGTGCGATGCACCAGGCTGAATTAATAAAGGCTTTCAGCCTTTCGTGTTGTTTTGTTTTGCCTGACGGGCAAAAATAATTCA
>CAZWFM010000280.1:0-3357 GCA_964633185.1 uncultured Bacteroidales bacterium
AGAATAAATGCTATGCTTAACTATGCCTTTAATAAAGATGAATGCAGGAATAATTCGTTACTGAAATATTTTGGATTGAAAACAGGTAAGCCTTGTGCAAATTGTGATGTCTGTAAATCAAGACTGGAAGATGAAAACGATGAATCAAGAGAAAATGAGTTATCATCGGAGGTATTTGAATTGCTTAAAAAAGATTCCCAATACATAGGTGAATTATTGTTAACTCTTGAAATCAGGGAGAACACTTTAAATAAAATTGTTAAACGATTACTTGAACAGGAAAAAATCATGTATTTGAAGGATGGACGACTGGCAGTAAGCAGCAAATATTGATGAGGTGAGATGTTGAGAACGTGGGACAGTGGGAATTAAAAATTAAGAATTAAGAATGTAAAGCAGAAGTTGGTGAGTTGAGAAGGTGAGAAAATGAGAAAATAAGACCGGAGATCAGTGATTAGATACTAGTGACTTGAAACCAGAGACTAGAGACTATTTTTATTGATTTACTATATGAAATACTGTTTCTTTGTATAAAACAAAACCAATGGATATCAAAAATAATCCTGTTTATAGTAAAGATGTAATTGAATTTGTTACTATAGCAAGTGAATATTGTGGTTTTGTTGAACAGGCAGACAAGTCTGAGCTTAATGATTTTATTGATAAAGCTCATAAGCTTTTGGCCCTTTTGTATTTAAAAGCTACAATTTTGCCTGAACTGGATTCAAAGTTTGAAAGTATGAATCAGAGATTTGTCAACGAACAGGATTATAATTTCATCAGAAAAAAAATAGTAAAAAAATTGGGGCAGTATGATTCATACGAAGAAGTATTCACTCCTTTACGTGAAGAAAGTGATGAGGCTGTTGGAGCGAGTATTGCTGAAGATTTTGCTGATATATACCAGGATATAAAAGACTTTCTGTTATTGTATGAGATTGGCACTGAGGATGTAATGTATGAAGCAATATGGGAATGTTCACAATCTTTCAGAACATGTTGGGGTCAAAGGTTGACAAATACGCTGCGGGCATTGCATTTTCTCAGGTATTCCGATGAGGAAATTATTGAAGATGAGAATTTCACAGCGGAAGAAAATATTGACCTTAATGAAATTGATACCAGCGATTGGTTAATTACCCGCAGACAGGATGATTTCAAAGATGAAGAACAAGAAACACTTTAAAGCAAGACTCAACAAAGAGGAGATATCCATTTTGCCCAGAAGAAAATTTAGTGGTGAAATATTTTATGTAAACACCATGAAAACTTTCCATGAGGTTCTTCCTTTATTAAACCGGGAAGGAATTTATGGTTTTGATACGGAGACAAAACCATCGTTTAAAAAAGGAAGGAAAAATGAAGTTTCTCTATTGCAGTTAAGTACATCAAGTCAAGCCTTTCTTTTCAGATTAAATCAGATTGGAATTCCTAATAAATTAGTTAATCTGTTATCTGATAGTAATTTGATAAAGGTTGGTGTAGCAATCCATGATGATCTTTCGGGTTTGAATCGATTGACTTCGTTTCATCCGGATGGTTTCATCGATTTACAGGATTATGTAAAAAACTTTGACATCGAGGATAACGGATTAAAAAAGCTCACTGCAAATATTCTTGGTTTTCAAATTAGTAAAAGACAGCAAACTTCAAACTGGGAGTCCGAGATATTGACTGAAGCACAAATAGAATATGCAGCTACAGACGCATGGGTTTGTTATGAAATATTTTCCAAACTGGAGCAAATAAAACCATACAATGGAAAAGAGATCAAGGGCAATTCTTAAATCAGGGAAAGACCAGTCTGTTATGCGCCAGCATCCATGGATATTTTCCGGGGCTATAAAAAAAATAGTCGGAGATCCAGATGAAGGGGATATTATCGAAGTATACAATAATAAGGATGAATTCCTTGCTGTTGGGCATTATCAGATAGGCACCATAACCATTCGCATCTTAGAATTTTACGATAAAGAAATTGACGATTCATTTTGGTTTGAAAAAATTTCTGAAGCTTACAAACTTAGAAAAACTGTTGGCCTTATTGATTCGGATCATACTACTGTATATCGTCTTGTGAATGCTGAAGGTGATAATTTGCCCGGCTTGATCGTTGATTATTATGATGGAAATATTGTTATGCAAAGTCATTCAATAGGAATGTACAAAGCAAGCAAATCAATCCTCTCAGCTCTTGAAAAATTATACGGAGGAAAAATTACTGCAATATATGATAAAAGTGAAAACACTTTGCCTTTTAAGGGACCTGTTCAGCCAAAAAATGAATTTTTGATGGGAAGTAATAAAAATACTGTTGTGAGAGAGAATGGACTTAAATTTAATATAGACTGGGTGGACGGCCAAAAAACAGGGTTTTTTATTGATCAGCGCGAAAACAGACATTTGCTAATGAAATACTGTGATAACAGAAGTGTTCTGAATATGTTCTGTTACACCGGAGGATTTTCTGTTTATGCTGTTCAGGGAGGAGCAAAACTTGTACATTCTGTTGATAGTTCGGCAAAAGCTATTGATCTGGTGAATCAGAATATAAATCTGAATTTTACTGATACAGATCATAAGGCATTTGCAGATGATGCATTCACTTACATGGAAGGAATCAAAAATAAGTATGACCTGATCATACTGGATCCTCCTGCTTTTGCAAAACATCAAAATGTTTTGCACAATGCCTTGCAGGGATATAAACGACTTAATCAGAAAGCATTTGAACAAATTGGTTCAGGAGGTTTGCTTTTTACTTTCTCATGCTCCCAGGCGGTCTCGAAGGAAAATTTCAGAAAATCGGTGTTTGCAGCGGCAACAAATGCAAAAAGAAATGTCAGAATTTTACATCAGTTAACTCAACCTTCCGATCATCCTGTTAACCTGTATCATCCCGAAGGGGAATATTTGAAAGGTCTGGTTCTATATGTCAGCTAAGAAATATATACGGACACTGGGTTTTTTTATAGTGTTATTCATCATGCAATATGCACAAGCGGTTTGTCAGAAAATTGATGAATTGCTACTGGTTGATGTAAAACTCTGGAATTCAGAAGGCGATACAGTTTCCGGTACAATTGATTACATAAACCAATACAATCTTCAATTTAGTATTTCATTAACTGATACAAATGGAAATGCAGTAAAATACTATTCCCCTAAAGATCTCGACGGCTTTTATTTAATCCTTAATAATAAAAAAATTATATTTCAGAGCGTAGAAAATCCTTTAAATATTGGCATGGTATTTTTAGTATTGATTTATGAAGGTAAATATTCTGTGTATCAATATCTGGAACTGAATCAGAAAAGTTCCATACTCTCATTTATACCGCATTATTATTTATGGTC
>CAZWFM010000281.1:0-3339 GCA_964633185.1 uncultured Bacteroidales bacterium
TCTGAGAATATGGAGCTGTATGATATTGAAAGCAATTCTGAAGTACACCTCAAAGGCATACATACATCATTACCACTGATTCATAAGGGCAATCCGGATAACCTGGCTGATAAAGTTGAGAGTAAGATCACTGAATTATTGACCAAAAAGAAATTTCCTGTTACGATTGGCGGTGAACATTCTGTAAGTATTGGTGCTTTCAGAGCCTTTGCCAAATACTTTCAAGATTTTTCCATTCTCCAATTGGATGCACATTCTGATCTGCGCAATAAGTACGAAAGTTCGGAATGCAACCATGCGTGTGTGATGGCAAGAGGTAAAGAAGTAGCACCTGTTACACAGGTTGGTATTCGTAGTATGTGCATTGAAGAGAAAGAGAATATGGACCCTGACAGGGTGTTTTTCAGGCATGAGATAAGAAATAATGCCGCCTGGATGCAACAGGTATCAGATCAACTTGCAAAAAATGTGTACATTACGATTGATCTGGATGTATTTGATCCTTCTATTATGCCCTCAACAGGAACTCCCGAGCCTGACGGATTATTTTACAATGAGGTTATGGAATTACTGCAAAAAGTGAATAGTGAGCATGCCATTGTAGGGTTTGATGTTGTCGAATTGTGTCCGAATGAAATCAATAAAGCTCCCGATTTTCTTGCTGCAAAGCTAATTTATCAGTTGTTGAGTTTGAAGTTTAGAGTTTAGAGTTTAGTGTTTTGAGTTTTGAGTTTTGAGTTAATTTGGTACAATGAAAAAAACAGATTTATTAAAAGACACTATCAAGCATATTGATATTACTGCCTTCGATTCCACTATGATTATCGAATCGATGAAAAAAATGTCCTTCACTTCACGGGATACTGCAAGAGCAGCGGATATCTTAATGAAAATGATTGAAAACAAAGAATGCACAAACATTCTCACACTTGCCGGAAGCACAAGTGCAGGCGGATGTATGCAGGTATATGTAGAGATGGTGCGGAGTAAAATGATCGATGTTGTGGTGGCAACCGGAGCATCCATTATCGATATGGATTTTTTCGAAGCTCTCGGCTTCAAACATTATATCGGCCGAACTGACATTCCTGATGCACAATTACGCAAATTATATATCGACAGAATTTTTGATACCTTCATTGACGAAGAAGAGTTACAGCATTGCGATATGACCATAAAAAAAGTGGCGGATACATTGGAGCCCCGTCCTTACTCCTCTCGTGAGTTTATTCATGAGTTGGGCAAATACCTTGTGAAGAATTCTGTGAAAAAAGATAGCCTGATACAGATCGCTTACGAAAAGGGAGTACCTGTTTTTTGTCCGGCATTCTCCGACAGCAGTGCCGGATTTGGCCTGGTAAAACACCAGTGGGAAAATCCGGAAAAACATGTATCCATTGATTCGGTAAAAGACTTTCTTGAGCTCACAAAAATAAAAATGAATGCCCCGACTTCCGGTCTGTTTATGATCGGTGGCGGTGTACCCAAAAATTTTGCCCAGGATACTGTGGTTTGTGCGGAAATTTTAGGAAAAGAAGTCCCTATGCACAAATACGCTGTGCAGATTACAGTTGCTGATGTTCGCGATGGTGCCTGTTCGTCCTCCACCCTGAAAGAAGCCTCTTCGTGGGGAAAAGTAGATGTTGCAGATGAGCAGATGGTATATGCAGAAGCGACCACCGTATTACCGCTTATTGCAAGCTATGTTTATCATAACGAGGCATGGAAGAAGCGAGAGGACAAACGCTGGAATGATTTTTTAGGCAAAACTAGTTAACAACAGGATCATTTCAAATTAGTGTTATTTTATTCAAATGTCATCCCGTACTTTCCTGCACAAAGTCATCCCGATAATATAGATATTAACCACAAGAATGATTTGTTTCGAGTCTTGGCATATTTATCATTGTCCAATATAAGCATAAGATCAGGAAACATAAGTGCCCGGAATTTCGTATAACCAGCAAAGGGATAACCTTTTGGGCTCACAATTTTATTGGCACTTGCCAGTTATTAAAACGATTAACTAACCAAACTGACCGGGATGAGAATCTTTTCTATTCTTTTTGTTTTCCTTCTATGTATATTGAACTTTAGGGCAGATACTTACCATAAGGTTACCTGACCAGGAATACAGGTCTGATGATAACAAGTTATTGCTATGCATTGAAATAATATAAAAATTATGTATTTATGATCTTTCCTGATGCAAATATTGGTTATATTTTTGGTTATAAGAGTAAAATTACTTCACAGGGAATCCTGATAACATTTCTTTGGGAAGGAATTAAAATTTTATTCAGGTTTGAAAATATCCGGCATATCAAAAGAGCAACTTACTCCGGTGGAAAAATATCATGGGATATCCTCAGGTGGGGTAAATGTCCACCGGGGAAAAGTGCTTTATACATCAAACTAAAAAAAGGAGTTTTTAAAAATCACCTGATTGTATTCAAAGATCTTGAATCGGCTGTTATAGAAATTAACAAACCAAAGTTTGAGCTGCATAAAAACTAAGTGCTTTTCTGCCTTCAGGTTTAATATCATGCTAAACACCTGTCTGAACTGAACCACGGAAGACAGGTATTCGAAGCACCTTCCACAATCAAATACCCTTTCCCAATATTATCGGGACTCAGGGTAACTTAAAAGTTTAGTGGTATTCTTATTATAATTAAAGATGTTTGTCTTAATTTGCACAGACAAAACATTTTCATAATGAATTTACAATCAGAACGCCTTAAATTAAACGAAATTACAGCAGACGACATCGAAGCACTTCATGCTTTAAATTCTACCCCGGAAATCGATGAATTTAATACACTGGGTATTCCAAAAGATATTGAATCTACTCGAAAAATTTATCAACCCGTTATTGATGATCAGAAATCAAAAGAGAGAAAATTATTCTGCTGGTTGATCCTGAAAAAATCAGGCCATGAAGTCATTGGCGTCTCAGGCATGAAATTGAGCCATGATCGATTTAGAATGGGTGAGATTTATTACAATTTATCACCTGACTATTGGGGATGGGGATTTGCAACAGAGGTGGCTAAAACACTTATAAATTTTGGATTTGAAAAACTAAACCTTCATAGAATTGAAGCCGGCGTTGCAACTGAAAATAAAAGATCGATCAGAGTGCTTGAGAAAGCTGGAATGATTCAGGAAGGCATAAGAAGAAAGATTCTTCCTATCCGCGGAGTATGGAAAGACAATTTTCATTATGCTATTCTTGAAGATGATGAGAGAGGGGCGTGAGAGGGTGATAATGAATAATTAATAATTAATAATTAATAATTAATAATGAAGAATGTAAAGCAGAAGTTGGTGAGTTGA
>CAZWFM010000282.1:0-3323 GCA_964633185.1 uncultured Bacteroidales bacterium
ACAAAATAAAAAGTAATTTTAGTTTTCTCATTTTGAATGCATTTAGGATTAATAATTAAAGTATTAAATCATATATAACATGTTCATCTCAATACATCGGGATGATATAGTGAAATAATAAACTGCTACTATAATAATAAGATGTAATAATTTCCTGAAACGGAAATAATTTATGACTTTAAGTAATGGAATTGCTCAGCAGAGTGAATTCTATTTTGATAACTATTTACTCTTCCAAGGAATTATATGTTTCTTATCAGTACAGGCCCAAAGCTATTGAACAATAAATTTCCCAACATGCACCAGGCTATTCTCCGTCTCTAATTTCCAGTAATATAAACCTGAACCTAACATTGTATCAAGACAAAATTCCGTTGTAAGAACCTCTTTTACCAAAAAAGGCCTTGAATCTGTATTATTAAAGATCTTTATCTGCCATGATTCATCTCTTTCTGTATCCCAAATAAATATAACTGAATCTTTTTTACTAAAAATCTGATTCAGAGAGGGACTTTTGATATTTATTTCCTGTATGTCTCGATATTCAACAGAAAGAAGATTCTCAAACAGATCTGATTCCTTGTAATTATCCGCCAGAAAATCTACTGATTCTTCAACACGTAAGTTTATTTTCTGATCCTCTTGTATTGAATCTATTCTCTCTGTCTTATTCTGACTGCCTTGAAATTGATTCATACGAGTTGAATCCTTATGAACTAATTCTGATTGAAGAACATGAGAAAACCGAATGTTTTTAATTAATAAGAATGATAATCCTAATAAAATGGCAATAATAGCTGCATATTTTAATAATTCTTTGTAATTATCTTTTCTAGTTCCTGATTCTCTTTTGAGTTTGTCGTGTGACTTCGCAATTGCTGATCCATTCTTTATGCTAATTAGAACATCTATGGTATTCATAACTCTTGACTTGCATAATTTGCATTCTTCTACATGACTGAGAACAGATTCAGGCAATGAGTAATGCTCTTTGGCTATTAATTTTTCAGCGTATCCCGCAATACCTTCATCATTCAGATGTCCTTTATCATTAAATAAATTCTTTTTAGCATTTTGCATAAGACCTGTATTTTATTTTCTAAGAACTGAATGCCGTTCATGTAGCTCATAATACTTTTCAAATAATATTTGAAATGTTTCTTCTGTATAATAAGATGTCTTAGGAGTACCATTTAGGAATTCTATTATTTCATTAATTTTAAGTTTGGTAAATTTCCTTATTGAATCTGCTGAATTTGTTTTTCTTTCAGTTTTATTAAATATTGCTATAATTTTTTCATTTAGTTGCTTCTCAGTTAATGTATAGTAGGGAGATATATTCTTTTTAATATTCTGATACTCATCGCCGGTAATATTTTTATCAAACATATAAAAATCATTATATGTTATTGGCATTCTGTACTTAAGCTTTAAACAGAGTATTACTTTAGGTTTTTGCTTGTAATACATATCAATAAGACACCCAAGTCTCTGAATCTCTTGCTCGATAATTATTTTAAACTCAGAATTCATATCAGAATTCGTATTAATATCATGTTCGTTAATTATGGATTCTGTTTTTATTTCTTTTCTTGATCGGATTATTTCCCTGCAAAGATTCTGGATTATAACTGAAAGATAGTTTCTGAATTGTGCAATCCCCTGGTACTGCGCCTTTATTCTCTCCTTTTTAAGTATTAGTTTTTCCCTTACTGATTGTTTGATGTCTTCAAATTCATAGTGGTGAAAGGCTCCTGATCTTATGAACCTTTTTACAATTATATCGATCAGATAATCATATTCGAGGATAAACTTATCAGAGTATGCTTTGTCATTAATTTCAGAAATAACTGATTTGCTTTTCATTGTAAGGGAATGCTGAATAAAGCATTATAAAAATAATAAACAGTTGGATTTATTTCATGAATGAAACTCAGAAATATTATGAAATTCCAGATCTTGTTCAGATTAGGATGGTGCTTAACGTTATCCTGAAAAATGGCGGGAATTTCCAAATAGCATAATAGAATCTGAATAAGCTAAACAGTATTTTGTTGGTAAAATAATCCGATAGATGACCTCACCCCAAAATGTTTAATAATAATCTGTTAATGATTGCTAGTGTTTATATCTATTGTTTTATTTAAAACCCGATGAACTTCTTCAGCAGCTTTCCTGCCTGCAGCAATAGCCCTGACAACCAGGCTTGCTCCCGAAACCACATCCCCGGCAGCAAATACTTTTGATTGACTTGTCATGCAATTGCCATCTGTCTTAACATTGCCACGCGAGTCCAGTTCAAGTTTTAATTCTTTTGCCAGACCTTCATGAATACAATGTACAAATCCCATCGACAGAAGAATCAGTTCAGTCTGAATGGTTTTTTTCGTTTTGGGTTTTTGAATCATTTTGAAATTCCCATCTTCATTTATCCAATCCACTTCCGTAACCTCTGCAGCTTTCACATTCCCGTTAGTATCACTGATCAGTTTTGTTGTATTGAGGCACCATTCTCTTTCACAACCTTCCTGGTGTGATGAGGATGTTCTTAATGTATTTGCCCAGTAAGGCCAGGGATTATTCAATACACGTCGTTCCGGAGGTTTAGGTAGAATTTCTATTTGGGTGACACTCTTTGCTCCTTGCCGGATTGAAGTTCCTACACAATCACTACCTGTATCTCCTCCTCCGATCACAAGAACATTTTTGCCAGCCGCAAGTATTCTTTCTTTCTCATCTATTTGAGCACCGGCAACTGCCCTGTTTTGCTGAGTCAGAAAATCCATGGCAAAATGAATGCCTTTTAACTCTCGTCCTTCGATATTCAGATCCCTTGGTTGCATAGCTCCAATAGTTAAAACGATGGCATCGAATTCTTTTAAAAGATCGTTTCCTTTCACATCAATGCCTACATGGCAATTTGTTTTAATCTGCAGACCCTCTTCATAGAGTATATTCAATCGTCTGTCAATTACACTTTTATTCAGTTTAAAATCAGGTATACCAAACCGAAGAAGGCCACCAGGAGCTTCATCTTTTTCAAAGATTGTGACATGATGTCCCCATTTATTTAACAGATCACCGCAAGCCAGACCTGCCGGTCCTGAACCTATAACAGCCACTTTCTTGTTTGTTCTGGTTTTTGGAGGTTGAGGTTGTATGAATCCCAACTCGAATGCCCTGTCGGAAGCAGCGCGTTCATTTTCCCGGATCGTAACAGATTCTTCGTGAATATTAAGGGTACAGGCATGCTCGCAGGGAGCAGGACATATTCGTCCGGTAAATTCCGGAAAGTTGTTGGTCACATGCAAACCTTCAATTGC
>CAZWFM010000283.1:0-3322 GCA_964633185.1 uncultured Bacteroidales bacterium
GAATTTGCTACACAGAATAATACAATAGAAAAATTTGAAGCTGCAACTTCAGAAGGCGGTTTAAGATCCATTCCTGTTTTTGGAATTAACCCTCTTGATAATGAAGTTCAGGGACTGGATGATTCGCGTTATATAGTGCATTGGGCATTTCAGGCTGAAGAAGGTGATATTATTGACGAGATCAGAGATTACGGTGGCAAATATATCGTGGCCATTGTTACAAAAGTGAATCATAAAGGGTATTCACCTCTTGAAGATATCAAACCAGATTTAGAAATTGAGATCGCAAAAGAAAAGAAAGCAGAAATTATCAAATCTGAAATGATACAAGCCTTAGAAAATTCCAGTACTATTGATGATCTGGCTGATCATTTAAATCTTAATGTGCAATCTGCAACAGGCATCAGGTTTAATTCCTTTTCCGTTCCCGGAGCCGGGAATGAACCAAAATTAATTGCTGCAGCACTTCATTCCGAACCAGACCAATTATCAGACCCCATTGATGGTGAAAATGGAGTTTATGTGTTAAACGTTGAAAATATAAATGCTCCGGAAAATCAATTTGACAATCTTAACATGACAAAAACTTATATTCAAAGAAATTATGCAAATCGTGCCATGCGATCAACTTTCCAGGCACTCATTGAATTAGCGGATATAAAAGATCACAGGGTAAACTTTTATTAAATCTTATAAGATCCGGAATGAGAAGCTGTCTAAAAAGTATATATAAATTTTAGACAGCTTCTTTTTTTATTTATTACCTTATCAATATACAGATCATTTAACCAACCAACAGCTCTCTTACGATGGTTGCAATCTCTTTTCCATCGGCTTTACCTGCCAACTCTTTTGTTGCAACTCCCATAACCTTACCCATATCTTTTTGATCTGTGACTCCTGTTTTATCAATAACTGCTTTCAAATATTTTCTTAATTCATCTGTATTCATTTTGGCCGGAAGATATTCCTCAAGAACTTTTGCTTCATCAATTTCTCGCTCATAAAGATCATTACGTGCCTGTTGCTTATATATTTCTGCAGATTCAATCCTTTGTTTTACAAGCTTCTGAATTATTTTTAACTCTTCTTCATCCGAAAGTTCAATCCTGACATTTACTTTAGTTCTGACAAGAGTAAATGCTGTTTTTGCAGCACGTAATGCTTCAAGTGCAATTTTATCTTTATTACGCATCGCTGCTTGTATTGCTTCGTTTACCTGTTGACTGATTTTCATAATTAACTCAATTGATGAAACATGAAATTAACTGCAAACCTGCATTACCCTCTCTTTTATTTCAGCCGGTGCAGGATTTAGTTCTTCGGTTGTAAATTTTCCCTTCTCAATATCTATACGTTCAAATACTTGTAAATACAATTCAAAAATGATATAAAGACTGAGAATATATCTGTACTCAAGCTGGTCCTTTATTTTCTCTATTGTATCAATTGTCTCCTGCTTGTATATCTCAGCATAATTATAATATTCTCTGATCACATTTCTAAACTCAGTTTTAATTGGTTTCCCCTGTGTCATTTTTTTCAGATCTTCAGGTCTTAGGTTATGTTTTTTTAATATATCTGAAGCAAAATAATTCAGGTTGTTATTCTGATCTTTTTGAAAATCGCGAATAATATGTACCAGGTAACTAAATAATGCACAAGGTCGGGCAACAGCAATCACATCAAACGACGGAGAAATAAACTGTTTGCCTTTTTTACTAAGGCAGCATAAATGGACAAAAATTGAAGCAGGAGCAACTGAAGCACCTTCCGCATACGCAATAAAATCTTTATACGTAGTAAAACCGTCATGACTGATATCGTAAATCATCGATTTCGAAAAGTTTCTGAATAATTCAGATGGAATTTTAAATTTACTGATGGTCTCTGTTACATGCTTCATTGATGAATCAATGCCTGATGAATCATTCAGACATTCTATCCAGTTGTTTACCTTATCAACAAAAAGTTTCTTCTCCTCAGGAGTAATGGGTCCCAGAGCTTTACGATTGTCAATCAAATCATCAATTTTTCGCATAAACTGGTAACAAACCTTTGCTGCCTGAAATCTTTCCTCCCCCCAAAAACCTGCTGCAATTAAAATATTTGGATGGTCTTTAATTGCTTCAAAATCTATTCCCTGTATAATGGAGTTCGTATCCAGTTCCTTGATCTTCATGCCTGATTCTGTTTTTAAGACTTAAATCTCTGAATAATTCTTTCACTGGTGAGCATTGATGATAATAATACCAAAGGAATTCCACCACCAGGCTGTGTACTGCTACCAACAAAAAATAAATTTTTAAAACGATAGTGTTTGTTGTGCGGTCTGAAATATCCCATTTGTATAAGATTATGGCTAACACTCCCAAATGCTGCACCTTTTGTTAAATTAAAAACCGTTTGCCATGTTTTTGGTAAGTAACATATTTCGAATTTAATATGTTCCTCAAAATCCTTCATTCCCTCCTTTTCCAATCGCTGGATTATACCTTTGCGTGCTTTCTTTTTCAATTGATTCCAATTCCGGTCCAAATTGTGTACCAAATGACCAACTTGCACAATAGCCGTAATAGAATCCTGCCCTGAAGGAGCAGCCGTTTGATCTGAACGAACTGGTGAATGGAGATAAAAAGTTTGTTCATCGGGCAATGATTTCTCTTTGAACACTTTTCTGATATCCTTTTTATAACTTGATGAAACAAACAAATTGTGCTGTTTCAATTGCGGAAAAACAGTATCCAGACCCCAATGAAATACTATTGCGGAACAAGTGCAATTGAGCAAGTTCATCCTTCTTGTCCATATTCCCTTAGGAAGCAAATTATTATATACATAAGGGAGATCAGCATCTGATACAACTATATCTGCTTTATAAAAAGATTGATCGTTCAAGGAAATACCCTCTGCACACCTGTTTCTGATTTTAATTTCCTTTACCGGAGAGTTCAAATAAAATTTCACCTTATTCTCCTTGGCTATCTTTAAAAGATTCTTTGCTACCTCATTCATGCCTCCCTTAGGAAACCATACACCTTCAGACAATTCCATATACGGTAAACCTGCAAAAACACCTGATGCCGTTAAAGGATTCTGACCAATGTACAGGTTCTGCAGAGTAAATATATACCTTAAGGCATCATTTTTAAAAAATCCACTGATATATGAATAATGATTTCTGTGAGCATTCACCCGAAACAATAAAAACATGTTCCGAATATTTATCATATTAAATATGGTATTAAAATTTCGATCAATAAAATGTTTTATTGACAGGCTGAAAGCATTGGATGTCTTACTCATGTATTTTAAAAATTTC
>CAZWFM010000284.1:0-3312 GCA_964633185.1 uncultured Bacteroidales bacterium
AAAAATTTTCAGGTTTTGTCAGAAAATTTGGACATAATATCATGCTTAATGATACGAACAAAATCTCAAAATCAATCAACTCCGTTCTGAATGAAATTAAAGGAAAGCCCGAACAAAACATAATTGAGACCCTGGCCGTCAGATCTATGGCTAAGGCAGTCTATTCAATAACAAATATCGGACACTATGGATTATCATTCAAATATTACACACACTTCACCTCTCCTATTCGCCGTTATCCAGATATGATGGTTCATCGCATGTTATCTGATTACATGAATGGACGCCCATCCAAAAGTAAAATGAAATATGAAAACCGTTGTCGTCATTCTTCCGATATGGAACAAAGAGCTGTCGAGGCTGAAAGAGCATCCATAAAATACAAACAGGTAGAATTCATGCAGGATAAAATAGGAAAGGAATTTAATGGAATAATATCAGGAGTCACCGAATACGGTCTTTTTGTTGAGATTATTGAAAATAAATGTGAAGGAATGGTGGCTACACGAGATATGATTGATGATTTCTATGAGTACGATGAAGATAACTATTGTATTACAGGCAGACATACAGGAAACAAATTTCAATTGGGTGACCCTGTAAAAATTATAGTCTTACGAACAAACCTGTCTAAAAAACAACTTGATTTTGCCCTCGCTTAATTATATTTTTACTCTATGGTTCTCAATTACATCTGGATAGGATTTTTTGTTGTAGCTCTTATTGTAGCTGTTGTACGAACCACTTTGTATCTCCTTCAACAGGGTTTCGATATTTCCTTCTGGACAACATTTACAATAGCTGACAGGGATGTGTTTCCTGAAATGGTCAGATCAACATTCTCATCAGCAGAAGCCAGTATAACATTCTCCATTTACCTTATTGGTATTATGACATTGTGGTTAGGCATAATGCGCATTGGCGAAAAAGGTGGAGCAGTGAATATATTATCCTGGATATTTGCTCCTTTTTTCCGTAAGATCTTTCCTGAAGTACCTGACAGGCATCCTGCCATGGGTTCAATGATGATGAATTTCTGCGCCAATATGCTGGGACTTGATAATGCAGCAACTCCTCTTGGGCTGAAAGCCATGAAAGATCTTCAGGATATTAATCCTGATAAAAATCGTGCTTCTAATGCCCAGATTATGTTCCTTGTTTTAAACACCTCAGGGTTAACTCTTGTTCCTATCAGTATACTTGGATATCGCGCCGCAGCAAATGCACAAAGTCCTGCCGAAATATTTCTCCCCTTACTGCTAACAACTTTTTTTTCAACTATTGCAGGACTAATTGCAGTATCTATAGTTCAACGCATTAACCTCTTCAATAAAATTGTATTTGCTTACCTGACCGGCTTGAGTTTATTGATTGGTGGATTATTTGCCTATTTAAGCACATTGCCCCAACAACAAATGCAATTTGTTACAGTCTTTGCAGGTAACTTTATATTATTTGGATTTATTGTTTTCTTTCTTTTTGCAGGTCTGAGAAAAAAGATCAATATCTATGAGACTTTCATTGAAGGAGCAAAAGATGGCTTTCAGGTAGCAATCACAGTCATCCCCTACCTTGTTGCAATGCTCTTTGCTATTGGGGTCTTCAGGGCATCAGGTGCATTGGATTTCATAACTGGCGGAATTGCCTGGTTTTTTGCCATGCTTGGATTTGATACTCGTTTTGTTGACGGATTACCTACTGCTTTTATGAAACCTCTAAGCGGCAGTGGTGCCCGGGGAATGATGCTCGAAGTTTTCAATAATCCCAATTTCGGCCCTGATAGTTTTGTGGGAAGGTTGGTTTCAATAGTCCAGGGATCAACGGAAACAACTTTCTATACAATTGCCGTTTATTATGGAGCTGTCGGGATCAGTAGAACGAGGTACACCGTAACCTGTGGTTTAATTGCTGATCTGACTGCCATTGTCGCAGCTATCCTCCTTACCTATTTCTTCTTCGGATAAAAATTATCCTATCCTGAAATAGAATCCAAAGGTAATGACATTATTATACCAGGCACCTGTGCCATAGGTTGCTCCCGTATATTTCGAAAATACAGGAAATACAGAATAAGAATACCTGAGATTTACATCAAATCTTTCGAAAAATGAATAGTTTAAGCCCGTACAAACAGCTATCTCTGTCCTGTTTGGTACTTCTTCGAATTTGACATATCCATCTCCATCATTTCTTGCAGCGCTAAAAAGATAACCAAAAGAGGCTCCGGCCTGTAAATCAAGGTTACTGATAATTTCAAATTTAGCTAACAAAGGTATTTCTATATATTGCAAACGAAATTTTATTTTTGGATAATAACTTTTTGGAGTTGCTGATCCTTTTGAAGTATAGCGTATTTCCAACTGAGCTCCCCATTTCTCGGTGAAATCTGTAAATACATAAGCCCCGCCAACTAAACCTGCTTTATTATAACCCGCCCAATGATCCCCATCAATCTGACTTACATTGAATCCTCCCATCAATCCTCCCTGAAATCTTTGGGCATTCATGCTTATGGGTATTAGGATCAGTAATAAAATAAGCAGCCTTTTCATAGAATAAATTATTTGTTTCCAGTTAATTTTTCTTTTAAAATCCTCACTCCAACACTTGCCTTTTCTTTTATAAAAACTACTTTTCTGTATGAAGGAGCTTTTATTTCATTAGGATCAATCAAATACAATGGAATGTCATTTTGAGTAAAATCGATCAGGCCAGCCGCAGGATATACAACCAGAGAAGTTCCGATAACTGCCAGAATATCTGCAGCACTTACAATTCGTGCTGCTTCTTCTATTGCCGGAACAGGTTCTCCAAACCATACAATATGTGGCCGAAGCTGATATCCGTTTTCACAATTATCTCCAATGGTAATGCTGTTGTAACCTATATCATAGATCAAAGATTCATCGCCTGTGCTTCGTGCTTTTGTAAGTTCACCATGCAAATGCAAAACATTTCTGCTTCCGGCACGTTCATGCAGATTATCAACATTCTGAGTAATAATATAGACATCATAATATTCTTCCAGTTCAACCAATCCAAGATGTCCTGCATTGGGTTTTGCATCTTTCAATTGAGCTCGCCTCTCATTATAAAACCTTAAAACAAGCTCCCTGTCCATGAGCCAGCCATCGTAACTTGCAACCTGCATCACATCATAATTCTCCCATAAACCTCCGGAATCACGAAACGTCTTTAATCCACTTTCAGCGCTAACGCCTGATCCTGTAAGAACTACCAGTTTTTTCATTAAGACATATGTATTGAGCTTGTAAACAAAAATACACAAATCAATGAACTATCACTACTCTC
>CAZWFM010000285.1:0-3311 GCA_964633185.1 uncultured Bacteroidales bacterium
ATGCATCACATGTATTTGAAGCTCTTAAATACGGCATAGATATTTTTTGGCTGGGGGCACGCACTACTGCCAATCCTTTTGCCGTACAAGAAATTGCAGATGCTTTGAACGGAGTTGAAATGCCTGTTATGATAAAGAATCCTGTAAATCCGGATGTAGAGCTCTGGATCGGAGCATTTGAAAGAATCAACCAGGCCGGAATAAAAAAGCTGGCAGCATTACATCGCGGGTTTTCAACTTACGGAAAATCATTATACAGAAATGATCCGCACTGGCAAATTCCCATAGAGCTTAAAAGAAGAATTCCAGATCTTCCGATCCTTACGGATCCCAGTCATATTTGTGGCAACAGGGATTTGTTGTTCGAAATATCACAAAAAGCAATGGACTTGAACTTCGATGGCTTAATTGTTGAAACTCACTGCAATCCGGATAAGGCACTCAGTGATGCAGGCCAACAAATCACTCCTGCAAACCTGAAACAATTGCTTTCGGATCTGGTACTCAGAAAGGCCAATGTTGACAACGCTATAATTATGAATACATTAGATGAATTAAGAAGCCAGATTGATAAGTTTGACGATAGACTTATGGAAATACTCGGCAACAGAATGATAGTTTCCGAAAAAATTGGTAAATACAAAAAGAAAAACAACATTACCATCTTACAGTCAACACGATGGGATGAGTTATTGCACCAGCGTATATCCAATGGTGAGAAAAAAGGCCTGAGTGAAGAATTTATTATAAAACTATTCCGTGCTATTCACCAGGAATCTATTAATCATCAGACTAAAGTAATGAATGAATAGATTTTACTAATTTCAGATCCTGATCTTAATCCATCCAGTATTTATGAAAATCCTGAACGTTAAAGCAGAATCAAATCTTTCAAAAATCCTGATCGGAGAAAAATTTTCCAACCTGCCCGGTTATATTGAAGGAAGAAATACAATAATTCTCACCGATTCAAATATTCTGAAATATTATTCTAATGATCTGCCTGAAGGGATACCTGTAATAGAAATGGGACTTGGTGAAAAAAATAAAACCCTCGGTACCATTGAAATGATTATGGGCAAATTGGTAGAACTTGAAGCAGATCGCACAAGTTTTCTTCTCTCAATAGGTGGCGGAATAGTATGCGATGCCGGAGGTTTTGCAGCTTCGGTATATATGCGCGGTATACCTTTTGGTTTTGTTTCAACAACACTTCTCTCTCAGGTTGATGCCAGTGTTGGAGGGAAGAACGGCGTGAACTTCGAAGGATATAAAAACATGATCGGGGTATTTCATCAGCCGGAATTTGTTCTGTGCGATAACACCATGTTCTCGACACTCGATAAAGAGCAATTTCGGTCGGGATTTGCAGAGATCATAAAAGCCGGAGCAATAAAAAAAGCTACATTGTTTAATTTTTGCAGAGAAAATGCTATTCAGGCATTACAGAATGACGAAGAGATCATAACGAATATGATCTATCAATCTGTTAAGATAAAAGCCGAAGTTGTAGAAGCTGATGAGAGGGAAAAAGGAGAACGACGATTGTTGAATTTCGGACATACCTTCGCTCATGCTCTTGAAAAAATGACCGATATTTTGCATGGAAAGGCCGTAAGTACCGGAATGGTGCTGGCGGCAAAAGTTTCAAATAAACTGGGAATGCTTTCAAAGGACGAAGTGAAAGAATTAACTCAGGTTATTGAGAGCTATGGATTACCCGTACAGCCGGAAATACCAATTGAGAAATTATTTGCAGCTATGAAGCAGGATAAAAAAAGGGCTGGTAATTCAATTCATCTTGTTTTACTGGATAGAATAGGACATGCCGTAACCCGAAAATTAGAATATAAAGAACTTCAATCCATTATCAATGATCTGCGTAGCGATATCTGAATGTAACCTGGAAACATGTCTCTCGGTGCTTGATACAGTGCAAATGGCCGAGATCAGGCTTGACTTAAATAATTTCACGCCCGATGAAATTCATAAGATCTTTAGTCACCAAACCCCTACTATTGCAACATGCAGACCTGATAAAAAAGGATATGAATTCCAGTTGAGACAACTTTCATTAGCTATTGAGTCCGGAGCTAACTATGTAGATATTGAAATCGAAGCAGACAAAAAACAACTGGAGTCTATTTGTGAAATAGCAAAAAAACACGGATGCAAAGTGATCATCTCATACCATAATTTTGAGAATACTCCGGAATTAAAGGATTTGTACGGAATCATGGATCAGTGTTACCTGTTGGAAGCTGATGTGGCAAAAATTGTGACTTTGTCGAATTCAAATGCTGATAATGCCCGTTTGCTGTCACTATATGGCAGGGAAAAACCTCTGGTCGCTTTCGGTATGGGTAAGAAGGGCAAGATTACAAGAATTGTAGCTCCTTTTTTAGGAGCCGAATTCACTTTTGCGGCAATGGATGATGGAGAATTCACAGCTCCGGGACAAATAAGGTTCTCAAAAATGAAGATGATCCTGGAAAAACTGAAGGAAGAATTGATTTGACCGGAATGAGAGAGTTTAAAGTTTGAAGTCAGAAGTCGGAAGACCGAAGTCGGGAGAAAGAAGATGGGAAGATGAGAAAGTGAGAATATGAGAAAATGAGATATGAGATTTGAGACTAGTGACTTGAGACCAGAAACTTGAAACTATTTTTTTGGATATGTTCACTAAACTGTGTCATTGATCACTTATTACCTTATACCTTTTGTATCTTCAGTTAATCAGTTGCCCGGTTTACCAGTTTATCAATTACATTATTAAACAATTACACAATTACACAATATAAGATGAACAGCTTTGGAAAACTATTCAGAATACACATTTTCGGGGAATCTCATGGAGTGGCTATTGGAGTGACTGTTGATGGTGTACCTGCGGGTTTGCCACTCACAGTGAAAGATTTTTTGAACGATCTAAGCAGACGTCGTAGCGGAGCTAAAGGAACAACACCGCGCAAAGAAGCTGATTTGCCTGAATTCTTAAGTGGAGTTTTTAATGATCATACTACCGGAGCACCTCTTACAATTCTGTTTGAAAATACTAACACAAGATCAAAAGACTATTCCAAATTAAGGGAAATACCCAGGCCAGGACATGCAGATTTTGTTGCCACGAAAAAGTTCGGAGGATTTGAAGATTATAGAGGCGGGGGACATTTTTCCGGTCGGCTGACCCTGGCTTTGGTGGCTGCCGGAGTTATTGCAAAAAAAATACTGGGATCAATAAGTATTCAGGCCCGGTTGATTGAAGCCGGTGGAACGACTGATATTCAGACTGCTATTGATAAAGCTGTTGA
>CAZWFM010000286.1:0-3303 GCA_964633185.1 uncultured Bacteroidales bacterium
TCAGTATAGAGAGTTCGACGAAATCAATGCCCTATAGGGGATTCAGCCTGGTGCATCGCACCAGGTCTTTAGAAGTAACATTATAATTGTCGCATCTGCCATGTCATTCAGAGGATTTGACTTTGTATGCGACAAAACCACCAGTACATTTTAACCTGCCCTATTTGTAAATTCACAGTTTGATCTGTGCCAAAGCAGGTTAAATCCATTATCTCTAATCGCAAGAATGAGGAATCATATGTGGTTGTGATGAAATACATTCAGAAAATAACCGGACTTCAAAACGAACCGGGGACCATAAACCGCATAACACTTAAACGACTCAAATTCAATGAAATATATCGGAATAATAAAGCAGAAATATCCTTCATGAACACAAAAGGGAATGAATATATTGTGAAAATTAGTTTTTTTAACCGCAATTAGCATTATTTTTGTTTTTTGTTTTCATGGTTTTGGTTTTTTGGGAATTATGCCGGATATTCATCTTGAACTCCGGCATTCCCTTTTTATGATAACACTCATACATTGATTTAACTGTAAAAAAAGAAAGTATTGGAACCAGTGTCATGTCAAATCCTTTGTTCATGCCAGATTGTTGAAGATAAACGACTTCAAAAAGTTTACCGGAAGTAATCCGGATAATCTTTTTACAGGATATGAAACACTGGTCGGTTGTATTTTATGCTAACCAAAAAATTCTCTCTTGGATTTCAATATCATACATCTTACAGACATTCATGGAGCTGTTTTTTATATCGACGAAATTGTTACGGAATTGCAAAATTCAGATCTTGTGATCCTGTCAGGCGACATATCCCATTTTGGCAAAAGAAAGGATGTTCAGCAAATCATACAAAAATTATCAATTTATAACAAACACATCTATGCTGTAGCCGGGAATTGTGATTATAAAGAAGCAGATGAATACCTGACCCGGGAAAATGTAAATCTTAATAAAAGGATCATTACAGTTCAGGGATTTACCTTATGTGGTCTTGGCGGTTCTCTTCCCTGCCCCGGACCTACACCATTTGAATATAAAGAAAATGAAGCCAAAAGATGGCTTAAGGAACTGGAAGCAAATCTTAAATCCAAAAGACCGATTGTATTTGTTACCCACGAACCTCCTTATAATACTATGGTTGACAGGTTAACTGATGACAGACATGTGGGAAGCAGATCAGTCAGAAAATTCATTGAAGTCCGGTCTCCTCTCCTATGTCTGACAGGACATATACATGAAAGTGAAGGAGTTGATAAAATAGGCCATTGTATACTGGTCAATCCCGGTCCATTCAAAACAGGTAAATATGCTTTAGTGAAAATCACCGGTGAAGGTTCGGTACACGTCGACCTGAAGCAAATTACCGTTCACTAATACCAGTTATCAGGGTGGGGGTCGGTTTCGGCAGTGCAGGCGGAGAAGGAGATCACCCGAAACAGAAAGGATCGGGTACCGGACAGGGAGCAGGCGCCGGCATAGGGATTTCACCCGTAGGCTTCCTGGTAACCAAAGGAGGAGATATACATTTTCTCCAGGCAGAAAAAAACAAAGGCATCGGAGCTGCTATTGAGAAAATGCCTGACCTGATTGAAAAATTTATGGAAATGAAAAACAAAAAGGAAGAAGAAAAAGAAAAGAAATCCAAACAGGGAAAATAACAGTTTAAAAAAATCCGGCTTTCGCATAAAAGCCGGATTTTTCTGTTTTGTTATATTAAGGATTATATACAATCCGTTTTGTGATCATTTTATCCCGGAACTGAACCTGCAAAATATAGATCCCGGATTCAAGATTCAGTTCGCGAAGATCCAAATCCATTTCATCTTCTGAGGAAGTAATATCCTCCAATAATACACCTTGCAAACTGTACATTTTCACTCGCATCTTTCCTGATAATTCATAGGAAGATCTGATGACAGTCAGTTCACCCTGAGTGGGATTTGGATATATCAATATGTGATCTGTCATGGCATTCCCCGGTTCAGGATCTTCCATACCGAGATAGAAATCATCATCTTTAAAAGGAGAACCATTTCTGTATGATGCACGCCAGTAATACGGCGAAGCAGGATTCCCTGTAGGATTGATCTCAATTGAGACCATGGACGGACCGTCACCGTCCGGTTCTTCGGGCCACGGATTATGATCATCATAAATAAAGTGAATGATCTCGTTCCCCTCCGAATCATTCAGTAGAACTTCTTCGCCACTGTTTGAAAAATTGCCGCTGAAATTTCCGCTGGGTACCTTGCCAAATCTGTAATAAAACAGGGAGGGCTTGGAAACAATAACATAAAATCCCCGGGGAGGCAGGATCGTATTTTGAGGAAATTCATAATGTACAGCAGAATCCAGTACAAATCCCGATAAGTTGAGTGATGTTTCACCTGTATTTTTAAATTCAATGAATTCAAAGTCTTTTCCTTCTGCAGTATCGACACCAATGATAAGATCCTCAGGATGATAGTGCAGTTCAGTAACTTTCAGATATGAAAAATCATCCGCATCCGAAAAGAAATTAATATGGCGAATAGCACTCCAGTGCCCACTGTTCAATACCCTTGCCTTAATGATAGTTGATGCACCAATCTGAAGTGCTACTTCATTCCCTCCGTCAATAGCAGAAGAAGTCACTTCACCGCCTACTATTCTTGGATCATTCCCATCCAGTGTATAATAGATCGTACCTCCTGAATTGGGATTATCAATGGTAATTTCAATGTTTGATCCGATATGGTAGTCCTTTTCATAGACAGGATTACCGGAAATATAAATTTTAGGGGCAAACAAATTGGTGAACAAATCCGCTTCTTTCAATTGAGTAATTACTATATCTGTTCTTACAGGAAAGAAACCTGTTCTCACTTTGTTAATCTCGGGAAGCCAATGATCATCTTTTGTATATGAACTGCCTGTTTTGGCATCCCCCCATCTGGCTGATTCGGCAATGATTGCAGTTTGAATTTCCGATACTCTGCTATTGAAACGGTTTAGACTAACCGTAGGTGTCATAGCACCATTCCCTGTCAAATACATTGCCGCTCTGTCAGCAAAACGCAACCTGTATTCTTCATTATCGGACAACTTAAAATGCAGCCATTGCGGGTGAAAACCACTGAAGCTGCTTACCTGCATTTGATAGTCATCCGTTCGTGTTCCGATATTTACCCTGTTTTCGTTTATACCCACTCCCGGCCAGGCGGCATCAACAAACAAAGCATGCTCTGCATCATGATTGAAGAATACAAATCCCTCTTTTTTATCAGACCGGTTAAATATTGCATAAAAATTATTGG
>CAZWFM010000287.1:0-3270 GCA_964633185.1 uncultured Bacteroidales bacterium
GCTTTGGAAGTACCCGGATCGGGATGTTTTCCTGTCCAGAATTTATTTCCTTCAGGAGGATTATCAATCACTCTTACAACGCCTTCGATAATGTCATCAATGTAAGTGAAATCTCTTTGCATATTTCCTTCATTGAAAACTTTGATAGGTTCATCATTCAGGATAGCCTTTGTAAACAAAAAAAGAGCCATATCCGGTCTTCCCCACGGACCATACACAGTAAAAAAACGCAAACCTGTTGTCGGAAGATGGAACAAATGACTATAATTATGAGCCATGAGCTCATTTGATTTCTTACTTGCAGCGTATAAACTTACAGGATGATCAACATTATCATGCGTTGAAAATGGCATGGATTCATTTAAACCATAAACACTTGAGCTGCTTGCATAGGCAAGATGCCCTACCTGGTTATGGCGACATGCTTCCAGAATATTTAAAAAACCAACAATATTGCTGTTGACATATGCCATCGGATTTTCAAGACTGTATCTGACACCTGCCTGGGCAGCAAGGTTACATACCTTTTCAAATTTTTCTTCTGTAAATAACGTATCAATACCCTCCTTATCTTCAAGATTCAATTGAATAAAATTGTAATTGGGATATTTCGATGATGGTATTTTCTTTCCATATACAACATCCTTCCTGTGAATACCAGTTTCTTCAAGTCTGCCATATTTAAGATCAAGCGAGTAATAATCATTGATGTTATCCAATCCCACTACCTCATCACCTCTATCCAAAAGCCTTTTAGCCAAATGAAAACCAATAAATCCTGCTGTACCTGTAACTAATATTTTCATGATCCGATTGAAATTTATTTTTCAACGGAACAAAAATACAATTATTACACTGTGATGGTAACTGAGAGACGCTGTTTTTTGCCAACAACAAAAAATCCATGCTAAGTTCTCTGTTTTAATAAACAAAAAAAGGCTGAAGCAATCACTTCAGCCCAACATGCAAAAACTATCGCTCAATTATCATTTACGACTTCGCCTAAACCGCTAATATCAACATAAATTCTCGGATAATCGCGATAATACACATTGCCTAATCCATCAATATCCACGCTTAAAGTGTCTTTGGCCCTGATTTCAATATTGCCTGTGCCATTTATTTCAGTTATACCGTTATAAACCGGCAGATCATAGGCTTCGATATTGCCGACACCATCAATTTCAATGGAAAGTGATTCCTGTGGCGGACCGCTTAAATAAAAATTTCCCACACCACTTAAAGTAACACCCTTTATCTCAGGCATGGATATATCGACCCTGATCTCTTCATCGCTATTTACACTAAGGTTTTCTTTAAAGCGAATGATAAGTTCATCACCAACAACCTCAACAACTATATAGGTTAAAATATTCTCATAAGCTTCAATGCTTACCTGTTGATCAAGTCCCGTTTCAATATACACATTCGCCACTCCTTCCAAATCTACGATCTCAAACTCAGCCACATCAAATGTTAATTCTTTCACATAACCATTGCCGGTAATTCGCCTGTTATCATTTTCCCAATACTCCTCATCGCATGCAATGCAAATGAGAAACAGGGAAAATACAATCGATGTATAATAAATTTTCATTTTGATAGTCTTTCGTTCTTTATCAAAGACATGATTTGGATTGAAAGGTTGCTTCCCTGATGGATTATCATGAAAGCATCTAAATAGTTTTTCTGTATCGCCAGATGGCCAATGCATTTGTAAAAACAGCATATACAGATACGGAGATCAATTCACCGGAGATATCAACAAAACCCGATCCTTTTAACAAGACCATCCGGATAATCTTTATCGAATAAGCCATAGGATTTATAATATTCAGTTTCTGCCCCCACTCAGGCATATTTTCAACTGCTGTAAACAATCCGCTCATCAATATAAAAATCATGACAAAAAAGAAAGAGACGAACAGCACCTGCTGCTGTGTATTTGAAATGGTGGAAATGAATAGTCCAATGCCCAAAACGGCTATCAGATAGATGACAGTAAATGTAAAAAGAGTAATCAAGCTGCCTTCTATCGGAATATTAAACAATATTTTGGCTATTGTTAATCCAAAAGCAAGGTCTGCTATCCCGATGATCAAAAAAGGGATAAGCTTACCGGTAATAAACTGATACTTTTTAATTGGTGTAACATTCAGTTGTTCAATGGTGCCCATTTCTTTCTCCCGAACAAGGTTCATTCCGGTCATCATCCATCCGATAATTGTTATCAGAAGTGCTAAAATACCCGGTGCCATATAGATCTTATAATCCAATTCGGGATTATACCAGTATCGGGATTGAATAGTAACTGTTGAAGGCACGTTTTTGAGCATTAATTTTTCTGCAACAATATCTTCAGAATAATCTCTGATCACTGCATAACAATATGCCAGAGACAATTCTGCCAAAGACCCGTTTATTGCATTCAGTAACAGTTGAACCGAAGGCTGTTGACCTGTAACCAGATATTTGCCAAAATTTTCGGGAATAACCAATACCACATCAGCCTTATTTCTTAGCAAATCCTCTTTCGCAATTTTCTCATCATCACCGATAGCTGCAACAATAAAAAACCGGGATGAAGAATATTTCTGAATTAATTCTGATGATGCTGTACTTTTGTCCCTGTCGACAAAATGAATTTTTATACTTTTTATCTCAAAAGTTGCACAATATACCAACACTACCATTTGGAGTATGGGTACCAAGATAATGGCCCTGCTCAACAATTTGTCTCTGAAAATCTGAAGAAACTCTTTTTGTACAATATATAAGATTGTTCTCATATTCGGTTTATGATAACCTGATCTGGAATTTTTTGACACTAAGCATAATAAACCCTATTAACATTGAAATCAGTATTACAATTTCTTTCCAGATATAGCCAAATCCTACCCCCTTTAACATGATGTCTTTAAGAGCTGATAAAAACCAGCGGGGTGGCATAAAAATGCTAATAAACTGAAGTATTTTAGGCATATTATCTATCGGAAAAATAAAGCCTGACAGAAGCACTGTCGGTAACATAAGACCCACCAATGAAATGATCATCGCTACTTGCTGAGTTTTGGAAATTGTGGATATTGTAATGCCAATAGACAGTGCAAGAAATATGTACAAAAGACATAACCCGAAAAGCAAGGGTACACTTCCGTGTACCGGAACATGAAACACAAAGTAGCCCATTGCAATGATTACTATTGAATTAAAAAATGCAAGTGTCATATAGGGAACAACTTTCCCCAGTATGATCTGTATGGGTTTTAA
>CAZWFM010000288.1:0-3246 GCA_964633185.1 uncultured Bacteroidales bacterium
ATTTCATTTCAGCCATCCGCTGTTGCAAATCACTTTTTATGTTCGCAGGATATTCATTCGGATCCTCACCGTACAATTCTATAGCTTTATAAATAAAATCATTTGCTATCCTGATTCCTTTGTATAAATATGCCCAGGTGATGAAAATACGCTCGTCTGCAGTAGTATGTATCATTCTGTCGACATTTTGTATTTCCGGCCAGTCACCCGTATTTTCACCTCCGCATTCAGAATCGTCAGCACCAACACATCCATGTGCAAAAAGATAAAAGATATCATAGATATCCCTGGAACACAGCATTCCATAAGCAGCAGTAGCAGTCGTATTTAAACTGGAAAAACCATCATAGTATGATTCTTCTGTATCCTGTGCAATTGGTTTTCTTTCAAGGAAATCTTCACTACAACTCAGTGAAAATATCAGGATTGCGATCAGGCTTATATATTTTACGTTAAATTTTTTCATTTCATTAAATTTTTAGTCGGCAATTAAAAGGTTAAGTTTATTCCGACAGAATACATACGTGCCGGAGGATATGTTCCTTTATCGAGCCCTCGTACAAGAATAGCTTCTCTGTTTGAAGTTGCATTAGGATCTTTGTTTGAACCGATCTCAGGATCAAATCCTGTGTATTTCGTGAATGTGAGAAGATTTGTAGCACTAACATAAATCCTGCATCTTTCGATACCGGCTTTCAGGCTTATCTCTTTTGGCAGTGTCATACCAAGCTGCAGGTTTTTCAGTCGCAGGTATGAGCCGTCTTCCATATAAAAATCGGACATGCTGGAAAAGTTCTCATTCGCGTTGGTCGGATCAATACGAGGATAAGTAGCATTGTGATTTTCTGTAAATAAAACATTGCCTTCGCCGTCCAGTATTTCATCTCTCCAGTGGTTGTCTTCATAATCGGCTGCTACATTGGTCTGTCCGTCAAATCCATACAAATAGTATTTCTGTGAATTGAACAGCTTATTGCCGAATACTCCCTGCCAGAACATGGACAGATCGAACCAACCGTATTCAAAATCGAGTGTTACCCCAAGCAGATACTTTGGATTTGGGTTTCCGATGGGGACATAATCGTCCAGAGTCAATTCCCCGTCACCGTTAGCATCAACAAACCGAAAATCACCTGGTTGTGCATGTGGCTGTGCATACTCAATTTCGCCTTCATCATTGATGATATAAGGTTGATTCACGACAATGTATTGACCTCTTGAGGTAAGAATGGGATCTCCGTTTGCATCCCTCTGGATATCATCCATGGTGAATAATCCATTGGTCTGGTATCCGTAATACTCGCCAATGGGTTCACCCGGCTGAGTTCTTGTAAGGTATCCGCCAACACCTTTGGTCTGACCTAAATTCAGTGTATCGGGCAAACTTACAGCTTCCGTTTTCACGTAAGTAAAGTTCACATTTAGGTCATACCCAAACTTGCCAACATTGTCTTTCCAGGAGGCAGAAACTTCTATACCGCTGTTTTTCAATTCTCCTATATTCATAATCGGGTTTGAAGCTCCGCCTTCCTGTGTTACGGAAGAGGCCCCAACATAATATCCCTGGTAATAAGGAGCTTCTTTTTCCATTAACATACCATCGTTACGTCTTACGAAGTAATCTGCTGTAAGGAAGAACCTGTTGCTTAACAGTCCTATGTCAATTCCGATATTGCTTGTAACAACACCTTCCCATGCTATCTGGGGGTTGGCAAGCTTGTTCGATGCTGCTCCGGTAGATGTAGCAGGATCGTTGTTAAATGAATACATATAAACAGGAGCCGTTGCTATGGTTGCATAATATGCATAATCCGGTACGGCATTGTTACCGACTTTACCCCAACCATATCGTACTTTACCAAAGTTCAGCCAGGTCAGGTTATTTTTGATTGCACCGATCTCTGAAAATTTCAAGCCAACTGAGAATGACGGGAATACTCCTGAACGGTTCTTAGGACCGAATTTTGAGGAATAATCCTTTCTGATGTTACCCTGTGCCAACACTATTCCCTTATAGTCATAATTCAACCTGCCAAAATAAGAGTAGTCGCTGCTTTCATTGGCATATCCGTCAGGGAACTGTGATACGGCTTCGTTGTTAAGGCTTGCCCTGAAATACCACATTTCTTCCGATTCGTTGATCAGGTCCATACGTTCGGCACTCATTGTTTCGTATTTTCCGTAGCCGGCTTCAAAACCAGCCATAGCCAAAACATTGTGGTCATCAAATAAGGTAGTGCTGTAGGAAAGTATGTGTTGCCACAGCCAGCTCTTATTTTGTGATGCTGCTCTGTAAATTCTGCTGTTGTCGTTTTTAATTGTAGGAGTAAGCATGTAGATAGGAGTGAACTCAACATCATCGGTATATTTAAAGCTGCCTGTGATTCTGTTTTCATAGGATAATCCTTTTAAGGGATGGATTTTTATAAAGGCTGTTCCGACAGCAAGGTAAGTCTGTTGTTCCTGGTTTTTCAGTTCAACACGTCCCACGGGGTTTACCGTGTTTCCAAGTGGTGATGAGCTCCAGTTGGTGGTGTCGTTTTTCTCTGTGGCTGCTGATCCGTCGGGATTCACATATACCGGGATAAAAGGATGATATGTAACAGCTGGCAGAATGGGGGTTTCGTATTCGTTAAAGTACTGCCATTCATGAAATCCCTCGAATTTCTGACGCGTGAACGAGACATTTTCGCCAATAGTCAACCATTTATTCCCTTTATGTTCTGAATTGATGCGCAGAGAAAGACGATCATAGGAAGTTCTTTTCACTATACCTTCCTGTTTCATATATCCCAGTCCGACAAAATAAGTCGAGTTTTCATTCCCTCCTGAAACACTTAAATCATAGCTACTCATAGGAGCAGTCCGGAGGATCTCTTTCTGGTAATCAATTGTTGGAAGAGTATCAGTATTGGAAAAAAAGAAATCTTCGATACCCTGAATTGCTTCGAATTCAGTAAATACTCTACCGAATACGGGGCCATCTGCAACGTCCACAAGGTTATACGCCTGCTGCAAACCGTAATAAGCGTTGAAATTCACGGTATTTTTACCTGCTTTCCCTTTTTTGGTAGTTACCAGTATAACACCATTGGCAGCATTCGCTCCGTAAATGGCTCCTGCTGAAGCATCTTTAAGTATTTCAACCGATTCAATGTCCGCATTGTTTACGGATTTTGGATCGGCAGGTACTCCATCAACAATCCAAAGCGGGTTGGTTTTGTTAATGGAGGTAATTCCCCGGAT
>CAZWFM010000289.1:0-3241 GCA_964633185.1 uncultured Bacteroidales bacterium
AGCAAATCTGAAAATTTAGATATATGAGGAAAGTTATATTATTATTTCTTTTTACATTATGTACAAAGTTTTACCTGAATGCTCAATCATTTGAATTAATTTCTGAATGTAGTGATTCAATTATTTATGGCCCAATTGAGAATATTACGATTTTAGAACCTTTAGTTCAACATGATGTACAAGTGATTAAAAATGTAATATTATCAACTGTCGAAAAAATGATGAGGGATAAAATCAATTATCGTCTTGAAGAAAATGATAAATATGTAACAAAATATAATAATAGAATTCTTTTAGATATTAGAGATTTAGCTAAGTCTCAAAAAGAGTATGACGCGATTCTTGTTATACATCATGTGCTTTATCAAGAAATATATGATAATTCAACTCCGGTAGATGATAGCTATAATTACTCTTTGATTATTATGTATTTATACAATAATAAATGTGAGCTTATTGCAAAAAGTGCACATAAGTCATTAACTGGAGATTCAATGGGTATTACAAAAAAACCCTTAAAAGGAGTTGAATCCGCCACAAAGAAGTCAACAAAATCAATATTAAAAGAAATTAATGATTTAAATGAAAACTTGCTATAACATTGTTCTAAGGGAAAAGCAGGTTTTATCCCCCAGCTGGGCGTAGTCTCCAGACTACGTCACAGGCAAAAGGCATTCTTTGACTACTCTGTATCCAAGGTAACTAATTATCAAAAACTTATGGCAGGATTAAGGTTATTTTTTAACTTGTAACAGAATATTTAATAACAATGGATGTAATAAAATCAGATCTGTACAAAAGGTACACAATATGGCAGCTATAAGTACATTATCTGTAGGTTTGTTACATATATATACTAGTTGAACTAAACCGCCAAAATGGCGGTAGTTAACTGTAAATATTCTAAACTGGCGATATGTTTAACCAAATACATATCGTCATGAGTAAACTACGAGAATTAATGTTGCGGGAGATGCACCTGCGGCATTACAGCCCAAAAACTGTACGGCATTATATTGAAGCCCTGGTACGCATTTCAAAGTACTACAATCAATCACCGGCCGATTTAACCACAGACCAAATCAAAGACTACCTGCATTATTTGATTGAGGCAAAACAAGCCTCAAGAAGTACAGTCCACCAGCTTATTAGTGCCACCAAACTACTTTGGGAAGGAGTATTAGGTCGTACCTGGGAAGATTTACAGATTAAGCATCCCCGGGCTTCCAAAGAACTTCCAATCGTTTTCTCAAAAAAGGAAATTGGCACTTTGCTTTCTATTACGCGCAATTTAAAGCACCGTACCTGTTTAAGTCTGGGCTATTCGTCCGGGCTTAGGATATCTGAACTGAGTCATATACAGCGTCAGGATATAGATCGTTCACGCATGCAAATACGGGTGTACCATGGGAAAGGCTCCAAGACACGGTATGTCCCACTATCAAAAAAAGTACTTATCCTGCTGGATGAGTATATTCAACGTTATCCCACAGAAAAGTACCTTTTTGAAGGAATGAAGAAAGGAAAACCAATAAGCACTACCACACTTGGAGTTGTTTTCAGAAGGGCATTAAAGCAATCGGGAATACAAAAGAAGGCTACGTTTCATACCCTGCGCCACAGCTATGCCACCCATCTTCTGGAACAGGGAGTAAATCTGAAAGTGATCCAGCAACTGCTTGGGCACACTTCATTGAAAACTACCTCGATCTACTTCCATGTTCAGGATGTAAGCAAGCTGCAAATAAAAAGTCCGTTCGATACACTTTAAAGATGTATAAATGGACGACTACAAAAACCGTAAGGCAGAGATACAAGATATCTTTGCCTGGGGGCTGACTTCTTATCTGGAGAAGTACCCCACAAATAATCAACAGCGTAAAGCGCTTTTTTCTATTGTACATTGCAGAGGCCCTCTCTTGGGTAAACATATTGATAAGTGTGATCGTTGTGGTCACCTGGAGATCTCATATAATTCATGTAGAAACAGGCACTGCCCTAAATGTCAGGCAGGCAAACAACATGATTGGGTGGATCAGTTGGTATCATCATTGCCTCCGGTTCGTTATTTTCACCTGGTCTTTACCCTGCCGCATGTGTTAAATGAGTTGGTATATAAATACCAAAAAAATTGTTATGCCTTATTGTTTAAAGCTTCTGCTCAAACCGTGTTGCAGGTTGCTTTGAAACCGGGATTCCTTGGAGCACAAACAGGTTGTTTATCTGTTTTGCATACCTGGGGTCAAAATCTGCAATACCATCCGCATATTCACATGCTGGTACCCGCCGGTGGAGTGTCTGGAAGATCAAATGGAATGGATTGCATCCGGGAAGAAGTTCTTTGCCCCGGTTAAAGTGCTTTCCAGGGTATTCAGGGGTAAATTCCTATGCATGCTTGAAGACTTGATTACCCAGAGGATAGTCCAATTTGATCTGCCTGCTTTAAACCCCATACTCTATAAAAAGGATTGGGTAGTATATTCAAAAAAGTCATTTGCCGGGCCTGCTCAGATACTAAACTATCTGGGCAGATATACCCATCGGATAGCAATTTCCAATTCCAGGATTATTGCACATCAACAGGGTAAAGTCTCGTTTCGTTGGAAAGACTATCGCAATGGTGCCTGTTGGAAAATTATGCAACTCGATACACTGGAGTTCATCCGCCGTTACCTGCTTCATGTGTTGCCGGGCAATTTCTATAAAATCAGGTATTACGGTATTTTATCATTGGCTCATCGAAAACAAAAGATTAAACATTGTTTTGAGCTTTTGCAGTATCAGTACGCTAAGCTTTTCCATAGAATCAAAGACATGGGATCGCAAACAGACCGGCTGTTTTTCAGAATCTGTCCCTGTTGCCGGGTTGGAACATTAAAGTTTTTTGCCATAATACCTCCTGGTGCAGGAGAAGACACATAACTTATTTAGCTGTAAATAGTTCTTTGAAATAAAACCCTGAAAAAACGGCCAGGCAGGTGCGTAACGGAAGAGTATTGCTCTAAATCAAATAAGATCTCATGAGATCTTATTTGGAAATCAGACCTGCCTGATAAACAATAAAAATAAGGCAATAAACAGGACATTAACGTTAGATTAGAATGCCCATACGGTTTTGTCCAACTCAATTTTATACTCAATTTCCTGAAGTGCATAGAAGGATCTTGTCTCAAATTCTTAAATTCTTATCTTTGAATGAGATACTTATGTGGAAACTGAATATAAAATCCTATTAAGTTAG
>CAZWFM010000290.1:0-3240 GCA_964633185.1 uncultured Bacteroidales bacterium
ATCGGATGTCCGCACCAGTTCCTGTCGTCACCAATATTTGACACTCCGGCCATACCTGTTTCACTGTAATCAAACAAAGAGCCGTTTATCACTTTAAACACTTCTGATCCTGCTCCTTTGGCATAGGTATCCGAATTCAGACATTCTTCATATAAGGGAGCGAGATACGTAAGATGGATATCCTGACCCAGGTACTCCTGAGTAACCTGGAATTCCATCATGGTCGGTGTTTGTTCCATGGCACCAAAGAGCGGATGAAAAGGTTCACGGGGCTGAAAATCAATGGGTCCATTCTTTACCTGGATCAACACGTTATCTTCAAACTTTCCGTCTAGCGGTTTGAATTCGTTATAGGCTTGTTTGGCCCTGTCTTCAGGTTCTTCGTTGGAATATACAAAGGCCCTCCACATGACAATTCCGCTATAGGGTTTTACTGCTCTTGCCAGTAAATTAGCACCTTCGGCATGAGAACGGTCATAGTTTTGCGGACCGGGTTGCCCTTCTGAATTTGCCTTGACTAAAAAACCACCGAAATCGGGTATATAGGAATAAATTTCTTTGACTTTATTATTCCACCATCCTATTACTTCTTCATTCAAGGGATCGGCGGTTTGCAAACCACCAATTTCTATAGGAGCACTGAAACGGGCAGTGAGGTATACTTTGATCCCATAAGGTCTGAAAACATTTGCCAGGGCAGCTACTTTTTCAAGATATTCCGGAGTTAGTACCAGAGCATTGGCATTAACATTCGTTAAAACAGTTCCGTTAATACCAACAGAAGCATTCGCACGAGCATAATCCCTGTATCTCGGATCAATGTATTCCGGTAATGTATTCCATTTCCAGAGGGAGAAACCTGCATATCCTCTTTCCACTTTTCTGTCCAGATTGTCCCAGTGGTTTAAGAGTCGGTGTTGTATTTTAGGTATACTTGATATATTTAACTCAGTGATCGGTTGATGAGTTTGGATCAGTTTAAGGAAATGAAATACACCATACAGTACTCCAATATCGGTGTTTCCTGTAATCACTGTTAGTTTTTGTTTTTCAACTTCTGCAGAAAAAATAAGAAATCCTTCATTGCCCATATATTCAAGTGCCTCATTTGCCAGCAGTTCTCTGATCGTTGATGAATTTTCAGGAGTACTGATGAACAAAGAGCCGTCTCTGACAATATTGGTTTGAGAAACAGGAGCCCCAAAAAGACCCGATAATCCGTTCATAATTTCTTCATGTGCAACAGCTATAGTTGGAGATTCCCCATGAACAGCTACATAACGGATTATTTCTTGATACTCATTTAACAGCGAATCATTTTCAATTTGATCATACCTTAACCAAAGCCGGTAGCCATCTTCAGCTTTAGAATTTTTTGTGCAGATTAAAATAATGGTTACGATAATAGAGATCAATAGAAAAAGTGTTTTTTTCATCTTTCTGATTTTCTGTTACTATTATTGATAAGGTTAATGGTTATAAAAATAAGGATTTTTTAGCTCATCCAAATTTTCCGTAAACTGAGTATAAATTGTGGCAAGTTTTAAACATGTTAAAAATATAGAGTATTAATAATCAGTACATTATAATTACATGTTTATTGTTCATACGATTGCATAACTATTGATAAACATTGTCATTTGATTATTTTATTATGTTTGTGCATTAACAAGAAACACCTCGTCATCATGCCAAGCTTTGTAATTAATGAAAAATGCGATGGATGTAAGGCCCAGGATCGCACAGCATGCCAGTATGTTTGTCCGAACGACCTGATGGTACTTGACAAAGTAAAGAATAAAGCCTATAACCGGGCAGTGGAGATGTGCTGGGAATGTTATAGCTGCGTAAAAATATGTCCGACACAAGCTATTGAGATAAGAGGATACGCCGATTTTATGCCTCTTGGAGCTGTTGTACAACCTATGCGAAGCAGTGATTCCATTCTATGGGCGGTTCGGTTCAGGAATAACACGATCAAACGATTTAAATTTCCGATACGAACAACTCCTGAAGGAAGTATTGTTCCTGATGCAGGCTTTTCCACAGGAACGGAGGATTTGAAAAGTCCATTATTAAGAACCGAACCGGAATCGATAGGAACGGAACTTTATAAAAAGTAAAATTCCAAATCACAAGCATCAAATAACAAATAAATTTCAAATTCCAAAAGACAAATTCAAAACAGGATAAAAAATGAACGATAATACTAATAGGGTTTATGATCTGGAAGAAAGGTAAGACTCTCTCTAAAAAAAATAAATATTCATTTACTCAATGAAGATGATATTAGGCAGCTCATTCGTTCATCAGGTTCAGTGGGTGCAAATTATATCGAAGCAAATGAATCATTAAGTAAAAAAGACTTCTTTCATCGAATAAAAATTTGTAGAAAAGAATCAAAAGAAACTGCCTATTGTATCAGGATGATAATTGAGACGGATGGAGATGGGATTAAGGATGATTTAAAAACATTACATCAGGAGGCAATTGAATTTTGGGATTTGAATATTGGTATTTTAAAATACAAGCTATGAACGCCGAAAACTTCGAAACCATAACAATAGAAACCGATCTTTTAATTCTCGGCGGAGGAATGGCGGCCTGCGGTGCGGCATTTGAAGCAGCCCACTGGGCAAAACAGCATAACATGAAAGTGACCCTTGTCGATAAGGCGGCTATGGAACGTAGTGGCGCTGTTGCTATGGGTCTTTCGGCAATAAACATGTACCTTGGTTTGAAAGATGGGAAAAATACTGTCCAGGATTACATCAATTATGTGAAGACCGATCTTATGGGCATAGCCCGGGACGACCTGGTTGCCAATATCGCCCGTCATGTGGATTCAACGGTTCATTTGTTTGAAAAATGGGGTCTTCCTATCTGGAAGGATGAGAATGGGAAATACATAAATGAAGGTCGGTGGCAGATCATGATCCATGGGGAATCCTATAAAAATATAGTATCGGAAGCTGCAAAAAATGCACTGAAAGAATTGGGTAGTAATGGTCAGTATTTCGAGAGAGTATTTATTACGGAACCTATTCTGGATGGCGACAAATGTATTGGAGCTGCAGGATTCAGTGTCAGGGAAAATAAATTTTACATTTTTAAAGCGAAAGCCGTACTGGATGTTATGGGTGGTGCTGTTCATATTTTTCGTCCGCGTTCAGTAGGTGAGGGACTGGGCCGTTCATGGTATCCTCCCTTCAATTCAGGAGCCAGTGCATATTTTACATT
>CAZWFM010000291.1:0-3234 GCA_964633185.1 uncultured Bacteroidales bacterium
AATAAAAGGAAGTTCTTCAGAGTCGATACCCGAACCATTATCAATAACTGCAATTACAATATATCGTATATCCGTATGAGTACTATCTATCTTAAAATCATATCTTTCCTTAATATCAATTGAAGTGAGAATATTTAACTCGATTTGTATTTTACCATTATCCGGTGTGTATTTGAATGCATTCGACAACAGGTTCAGCAGTATAGTTTCCAATTTTTCAGGATCAAAATAAGATTGAATCGTAGTTTCTTTCGACTCAATGGTGAAATGAATGTGGCGCCGTTTTGAATTTGCTTTAAAATAGCTTGATGCTTCTGTAACAAAACCTATTAAATCCCCATACTTTACTTTAAGACTGGTAATTCCCTCTTCCAGCTTTCTGAAATCCATTAGATTGTTTGTCAGATGAAGCAAGCGTTGGGCATTCCGGTAAACGACGATCAATTGCTCTTTAATTTTAGAATGGACAGAAAGTATAATACTCTCAAGAGGTGCAATGATTAAACTCAGTGGAGTACGGAATTCATGCGAGATATTCGTGAAGAATTGAATGTTTGCTTCATTCAGCTCATGTTCTTTTTCTCGGCCCAATTGTTCCAGTTTTAGCTGGTGTTTTATATGTATTCTCTCATTCCATATTTTTAGTGATACGGCAATTAAGACGGAAATGAATATTACATATAGCATCAACGCCCACCATGTTTTCCAAAATGGGGGTTCGATCCTGATCAGCAATTGGACCGGCGTATTATTCCATATCCCGTCATTGTTTGAACCTTTTACCATAAAAACATACTCGCCCGGTTTAATATTTGTATAGCTGGCACTCCTGTTGTTACCCGCATAGATCCAATTTTCATCAAATCCGTCAAGTTTGTAGGAAAACTGATTTCTGGCTGATCGCGTATAATTTAAAGCGACAAATTCAAGAGTAAAAGAAGATTGTTTGTAGTTAAGTTTAATTTCAGAGGTTTCCCCTATATGTTTTTTAAGGGGTGAGTTTTTAGCTCCTATTTTCGCTGAAATATTATTTATTTTAAGATCTGTCAGATAAACAGAAGGTATAAAGTCATTTGTCTTAATTTCATTGGGATAGAAAACATTAAAACCATTTTCACCTCCTAAGAAAAATAATCCTTTCCTGGTCTGCAAACAGGATCGCACATAAAATTCGTTGGAATTGAGTCCGTCATCCCGGTTATAGTTTGTAAAACTTGTTGTATCATAATTGAACCGGCAAAGTCCCCTGCTGGTGGTGATCCATAAATTTCCTTCGTCATCCTCCAGGATTCCTTTTATCGAATTGCCCGGCAGACCATCCTGCTTATTGATAGTATGGTAAGTGCTATCATATTGATTAAACAGAATTAAACCATAATCCGATGTCCCTATCCAGAGTCTTCCATGCCTGTCTTCAAATAAGATGTCAATCATTCTGCTGCCTGATCGGTTGTTCTGGACAGATTGAATATAATCCAAACACTCAGACTTCCCATCTTTCATAATAGATAATAAGATAAGGCCATTTAATGTTCCTATCCAGAATCTTCCATACCGGTCTTCCAATATGGAAGTAACATAAGATGATTGATTAAGCACAGTTGTTGGATTAACACATACTACCTGGGTGAATTTATCAAGCACCTTGTTATATCGAAATAGTCCGCTACCGGCTGTTCCTGCCCATATCGTTGCATTTGCATCGGAAAAAAGTGCCAACAGATTATTATCTCCTCCTCCTTCTTCGCTTTCCAGTTTATAATTTTTAATCCTTCTTCCTTTTTTGTTCAAACGGTCAATTCCGCCGGCCCAGGTGCCCACCCATATATTATCCTCAGTATCACAAAGGATTGTTTGTATTGCATTATTAACAAGGAGATTGGATTCTTCCGAATTGCAAATGGTTTTGATAATTTTTCGTTTTTCGGTATCGAATTTGCAAATTCCTCCACCATCTGTAGCAATCCAGACATTTCCTTCGCTGTCTTCTGCAAATCCGGTTACATCATTATCGGTAAGGCTTGTATGGTCGAAAATATTTTTCTGGTATGATTCAAACTTACTGTACTGTTTGTCGATAACACTAATTCCCTTAGTGGCGGTTCCAATCCAAAGTTTTCCCTCGCTATCGCTATATAGGGACCATATGGAATTACTGATTATGCTTGATTTGTTACCTTCTTCCACTTGAAAAATGTCGAAGTGCCCGGTAGTTAGGGAAAAACGATTCAAGCCTCCGTTTTCGGTACCGATCCATAGGTAGCCTTCTGGATCGGCACACAAAGAGAGAATGAAATCATTTGACAGGCCGCCCGGCTTGGAATTCCTGTTATAACGTTTGAAAATATATTCATTGTTCTGTTTTATCGCTTTGTTCAAACCGCCTCCCCTTGTCCCGATCCATAAATCACCGTCCGAATCGAGTTCAAGTGCAGTTATGTTATTACTGCTTAAGCTTCGGGGATTTCCCTGTTCACTATTAAAATGACGGAATCTTTTATCTTTGTTTGAATATAAGTTTAAACCGTCAAGTGAACCTATCCAAACATTGTTTTCATTATCACTAACGATACTTGTAATCCGATTCGAATGAACTGTATTGGGATCATCAACACTATAGGAGAAATGATAAATTACCTGCTTTACAGGATCATATACATTTATCCCATCTCCGAAAGTACAAACCCAGAGCAGGGAATTTTTATCCACCCCTAAATCGCTGATATAATTATTATTCAAACGTTCGATATTCTCGTGCAAACTGCCCACACGGATAAAATCATCCGTCTCCCTGTTATACAGATTTAAACCTATGGCTGTCCCGATCCATAAATTGCCCTTTACATCTTCTGCCAGTGCATTTATTGCGTTATTACTCAGGCTTGTCGAATCATCCGGTTCATGTTCATAAACATAAGTATTAATTCCGTCGAAACATATTAATCCATCAGCGGTTCCAAACCACATGTAGCCTTTATAATCTTTAATAATACATCTGACACTATTATGCTCAAAATTCTTAGGCAATGTTTGAAATGTAATTTTTTCTCTTACGTTGTTTTGATGTTCTTTTTTGGAGAGACCAGAAGCCTGGATTGTTCTTCCCTTAATGGATTGTGCAATACCAAAGGGATGCTCTGTTGTAATAACAAATAAAATGATAATAACAACAACAATATTTTTTCTGTTTATTTCCAAAATCATTTGAATTTATCCGTATCTAAACTCGTTTAA
>CAZWFM010000292.1:0-3228 GCA_964633185.1 uncultured Bacteroidales bacterium
TAATTAAAAAAGGATCGAAGATTCCTCGTCAGCTTGCTGCGAGGAGCTTCAATTATTCATTCTGGTAACAAAGCAATAAATGAAAAAAGGAACCATATCAATAATAAGTACAACAGTTCTTCTTTTTTTAAACGCAACTCTGGTTTTTTCTCAACCTATTTCAATTAACGCAGGTGCCTATCAGATTATCAATTGGGAAAAAACACAAACCGCAAAACTCGAAGGAACTGTTTCTTTGGAAAAAACAAAAGTGGAATGGACATGTCCCCGGAATTCTGAAGTTGTTTTTAAGAATCCATACAGTCCTTCCACAGAAGTTACCTTTCCACGGCCCGGATATTATTTATTGATTCTGTCTGTCAGAGAAAGCGAGAATGATAAAACAAGGAGTTCTGTAATTGTAAATGTTTTTAAACCAAATTCATACAGAGAAAGGCTTTCCGATATGATAAATTTAATGACCGCTGAAGAAAAAATAAATCAATTAACCAATCAAACCGATTCGATCCCTCGTCTGGGTATTCCTGAATATAACTATTGGAGTGAAGCCTTGCATGGGGTGCTTGAAAGTGGTGTGACTTCTTTCCCTCAATGCGTTGCTTTGGGTTCTGCATGGGATCCTGAGCTTATTTATCGTGTTGCAAATGCCATTTCCGATGAAGCCCGCATTTTAAATCAAACCAGGAGAAAAGGTTTAACGTATTGGAGCCCGACCATTAATATTGCCCGTGATCCGCGTTGGGGGAGGAATGAGGAATCGTATAGCGAAGACCCGTATCTCCTTTCTGTCATGGGTGTGGCATTTATTAAAGGGATGCAGGGTGATGATCCCTATTATTTCAAAACAATCTCCACTCCAAAACATTTTTTGGCAAATAACGAGGAAGAGCGCCGTCATACAGGTTCTTCTGATGTTGATATGCGTACTATGTTCGAATATTATTTGCCGGCATTTCAAAAGGCTGTTGTCGAAGGCAAAGCTTATTCAATTATGGGTGCATATAATGAAGTAAATCATGTTCCCAGCAATGCAAATACCTTTTTATTGAATGATTTACTGCGACGCAAATGGGGTTTTCAGGGATATGTGGTTTCTGACTGTGGTGCAATTAACGATATGGTAAACGGGCATCATTTTTTTGAAACCAATGCTGAAGCTTCGGCAAGAAGTATCCTTGCCGGTTGTGATCTTAGTTGTGGCTTTGAATATCGTAATGGTCTGAAAGAGGCTCTTGACAAGGGTTTGCTGGAGGAAAAAGATCTCGATAGCGCCCTGACAAGAGTGCTGTCTGCACGCTTCAGATTGGGTGAATTCGATCCGCCTGAAAAGGTACCTTATACTTCTGTTCCAATTGAAAAACTCGATTGTAAGGAACATCGTGATCTTGCTCTGGAATCCGCGCAAAAATCAATTGTACTCCTTAAGAACAATGGGATATTGCCTTTAGATAAGGATAGTATTAAGTCAATAGCTGTTATTGGCCCAAATGCTGCTGAAGCTCAGCTTGGTATTTACAGTGGATTTCCAAACGTGTCAATTAGTCCTCTTGAAGGTATAAAAGATAAAGCTGAAGCACGTGGAATAAAAGTAGAATATACATTAGGATGTAGTATCGGAGGCGGATTGTTAAGACCTGTCGAACCGCAGTATTTCACAAAAGTTGAAGGAACAGATAAGACCGGTTTTAAAGGCGAATATTTCGATAATATGAAACTTTCAGGCACACCCGTTGTGACAAGAACAGATTCTGTGATAGATTTTTCTTTCGGGGCTGATCCGCCGGCATCCGGTCTTTCTGCAGATCAATTTTCTGTCCGGTGGCGGGGGAAAATAATTCCACCCGATACGATCTACCATATAGGTACATCAACTGATGACGGTTCGCGCCTGTACCTGGACGGAGAGTTATTGATCGATGATTGGACTGAACACGGTGAAAAACCTCTTAGTGCAAAAGTCAAATTGATCCCGGGCAGAGAATATGAAATAGTATTCGAATATTTTGAAAATGGAATGGGTGCATGTGCAAGATTAGTCTGGGATCTTGGACAAAAGGATTTCAGTAATACCAAAGAAATTGCAGCCGGAAATGATGTTGTTATTCTTGTTCTTGGAACTTCTCCCGGTATTTCTCAGGAAGAACTGGATCGTAAAGAAATTGAACTACCTCAGGTTCAAAGAGATCTAATCAACGAAATCGCATCTGTTAATCCTAATATCATTGTTCTACTGATAAACGGAGGTCCTGTTGCTCTTGCAGGCTCAGAAAACAAAGCCAAAGCCATTGTTGAGGCATGGTATGCAGGAGAACTGGGAGGTTATGCGATGGCTGATGTTTTGTTCGGTGATGTGAATCCGGGCGGTAAACTTCCCGTAACATTTTATGCCTCAACACAACAGATGCCTCCTATGTCGGATTATGACATTATCAATCACCCGCGAACATACATGTATTTTGACCAACCGGTATTATATCCGTTCGGACATGGGCTCTCATACACTCAGTTTGAGTATAGCAATTTAAGATGTAATGCCGGTAAAATTAAAAAGGACGGTGAGATCGAAATCCAATTTGAAATTCAAAATATCGGCAAACTGAAAGGCGATGAAGTGGCCCAGGTTTATGTACACAGTAATACTGCTTCTATTAAAGTCCCTGTCAATCAATTGAAACGTTTTCAAAGGATTACGCTTTCACCGGGAGAAAAGAAGGCTCTTACTTTTAAAATACCGGCATCTGAATTTTCTTTTTATAATACCACAGCCAATGATTTAATAACAGAGCCGGGGCAATTTGAAATTCAGGTTGGCAGTTCATCGAAAGATATCCGCCTTAAAAAAACTTTTACAATTGAATAGATTAAGGATTGTTTTCTTTGGGAAGATAATATTGAAATAAGGAAATCATTCAACGACCAGGTACAGTGGACAAATATTAATCGACTGTAAAAATTCACTTAAATTATTGATATATAATACTTAATCAATTCTATAAGAATAGTATGTTAAACCAGCCTTCCGGCTGGCAGGTAGGAAATCCGGCCTTTGGCTTCGGAAGCGAGGATCCACCCGGTGAAGTTGTATCAACAAACGAAATACGAATGCTTATTTACAATAAAAGAAATAAGAGATATTTAAATTTTCTGATATTGAATGATTTCAGACCAGAATTATAAGCTTAGTATAGCCGATTTTATGTAAAGTCAGGTAAACCAACTTCTGAATTT
>CAZWFM010000293.1:0-3207 GCA_964633185.1 uncultured Bacteroidales bacterium
ATAAAACAATTACATATTCTATACCTGAGATCATTCACTTATACAGATACAATTCAATCTGTTTCATAAAGTCATCTTTTTTATTTCTTGAGATTGGGATTGTAATGCCTTCAGGCATTTCAGCTGCCAGACCTCCGATTTTCTTAAGCTTTTTAACATGTTTCAGGTTGATGATATAAGAATTGTGAACCCTGCAGAATTCATCTAATGGCAATTGTTCCTGAAATTCTCCTATATTTTTTGAAATTAATATTTGTCTCTTGTTTTCAAAGTGGATCATTGAATAACTTCCATCGGCTTTTATTGAGATAATATCATTGATGTTGATGAATTCAAGTCCATCTGAAGCAGGTATTGATAAAAGATATGGCTTTGGAGCCTGGATATTTTGTAACAGGATCTGAATATTTCTTAAACTTGAATTTTTATTTTGAATATTGGATTCAACTTTCTTGATGGCATCCGTAAAATCCTCTATATCAATTGGTTTTAAAAGGTAGTGAACAGCTGAATATTTGAATGATTGAACTGCATATTTATCGTATGCTGAAATAAATACTACTTGATAATCGGAGGTCTTTGTTTTTTCAAGTACTGAAAAACCTAACTCATCACCAAGCTTAATATCAAGAAGCACTAAATCAGGTGAATAACGATTGATAACATCAACTCCCTCGTCCACAGATTGAGCAGTTCCAATGATATTGAGATTTAAGTCATACAAAGTGATTAGCGATTGTATCGCTTGTATAGAGTCGAGTTCATCATCAATTATGATACCTCTGAGCATGTAGGGGGAATAGGTTTAATTTGCTATGTAAAACTATGAAAAAATTGGATGCGATCAAAAATGTACAAATGAAATTAGACTTAACTTTTTTTCGAGACAAATACTTCATGAAATGAAGAATTTGTTTTAAAGATCCGATAAGATTTTTTCCGGTTTTTTTTCATCAGCATTATAATAAAAACAGTTATTCAATTCCGCTAAAGTACTTCATAAACTGCTGACGTTCATAGGCTGCAGGATCGGCAATAGACTCCTGGCACAATTTACCTTGTAACTGACTGAGGTAATTGAATTTTTTTTCCTCCATCCAACTTTCCATATCTTTCAGTAAAACAGAGAGATAATCGATTCCTTTAAGGTATAGCACCGAGGCTATTTGAACTGCACTTGCTCCTGCCAGTATCTGTTTGATAATGGTTTTGGCAGAATGGATGCCGGTAGTGGCAACAAGGTCGCAATCGATTTTATTCGATAGTAAAGCAATCCATCGTAACACGTTCAGGTATTCGTGTTCTTTACTGAAATGGTCTGCCGGCACCACTTCCATTTTTTCCAGGTCAATATCGGGACTAAAAAACCGATTGAACAGTACAAGGCCTTTAATACCTGTTGAAGAAAGATCGGTAATAACTCTTGCCAGCTTTGTAAAATACGGACTGATTTTAACCGAAACAGGAATACTCACTTTTTGAATTACTTTGGTAGTGATTGCCAGATAGGTTTCTTCAAAATTTTTGTTTGTTTGATCGGTCGGATTCAAAAACAGATTTAGCTCGATGGCATCGGCTCCGGCGTGTTCGATCTTTTCAGTAAAATCGATCCATTCATAGGTTGTGATACAATTGATGCTGGCAATCACAGGTATAAGGATTTCTTTTTTTGCCTGTCTGATCAGACCAAGATACTCATTCAGACTGTCTTCTTTAATGTGCAGGTCAATATAATCAAGGGTTTCCGATAATTCGGAATAAATCAAACTGTCTTCTTCGGCTTCTTTGGTTTTTTTTCTTGCCTGTTGAAGGATTTCTTCTTCAAATATGGATTTTAGAACCACAGCAGCAACACCGTTTGATTCGAGCTTTTTGATGTTCTTTATGTTGCCGGTTAATCCGCTGCTTGCTGCAATCACCGGATTTTTTAATGTCAAGCCCAAATATTTGGTAGATAGATCGGTCATAATGCCTGAGTTTATAACAAATTTAGATATGCTCTTAAGTAAATATTTATTTAGAAACTGTTTGAATTTTATCCTTCGGTTTTTTATGCGTCTTTTTTGCCCATATTTCGTTGGATTCTCTTTAAATAGTCATTGCTATTCGCATCAAATCCGCCTTATCTGGACAAAAAATACACTATAAAAAATTTCAAAAACAAAATCCAAACAGTTTCTTAGTGTCTGTCCATAATGTATGGATTCAAGATAAATAAAGCACCAAATAACAATTTTCAAATATCAAACAAATTCCAAAATTCAATGACCAAAATCTCAAACAAAAAACCGGTGGTTTGATATTAAGGGTTTTGGAAATTGGAATTTAGACATGATTTGTTATTTGGTATTTGAATTTTTTTATTTCATTTATTTACCGTTTGCTGAATGTATTTATGAATACCTGAAGCCGCTTTCTGCCCGTCGCCCATAGCAAGGATCACGGTAGCTCCGCCACGGACTATGTCACCGCCGGCAAAGAGCCCGGGAATGTTCGATTGCATGGTTTCCGGATCTACCTTTATTGTTCCCCAGGCGCTAACATCCAGTCCCTTCACAGCATGTGGTATCAGGGGATTAGGAGAAACACCTACGCTTACAACAACCAGGTCCACATCAATATCGTACTCCGATCCTTCGATTGGCAAAGGGCGACGGCGACCGGATGAATCGGGTTCACCAAGTTCCATTTTCTGCAGGCGCATCCGGTTTACCCGTCCCTGCTTACCGGCAAAATATTCCACCGGATTGTTCAGGTTCATAAATTCAATGCCTTCTTCTTTGGCATGTTCAATTTCTTCGATACGTGCGGGCATTTCCTGTATTGATCGTCTGTATATGATCATGGCTCTTTCTGCACCCAGTCTTTTCGAAGTACGCACCGAGTCCATGGCCGTATTTCCTCCACCGATCACGGCTACATTTTTTCCTTTCAGTACAGGGGTATCATAACCTTCTTTTGAAGCTCCCATCAGGTTCACCCGGGTAAGGTATTCGTTCGATGAAAAAATACCAATATAGTTTTCACCGGGGATATTCATGAATCTTGGCAGGCCTGCACCACTGGCTACGAAAAAGGCTTTATATCCTTCTTTTTTAAGATCTTCGATTGAGGCTGTTTTACCAACTACAAAATTGGTAACGAACTGAACACCCATTTTTTTCAGGATGTTAATTTCCGCATCAACAATTTCGTTAGGCAGACGGA
>CAZWFM010000294.1:0-3160 GCA_964633185.1 uncultured Bacteroidales bacterium
TGCTTTTTATTTCTTCTTCACCAACAAGTAAGACATAAGGTATTTGTTTCGCATTTGCATAGGCCATTTGTTTTTTTAATTTCACAGCATCGGGGAAATATTCACACGGTATACCGGTTTTTCTGATCTGTTTGAGTATTTTAAGGCATTGGCTTTGTTCATTTTCACCAAAATTAACAATCAGCAAGCGTACTGATGCTGTTACTTCTGAAGGAAATACTTTCATTTTTTCCATGACATCATATATTCGGTCAGCACCAAAGGATATACCAACACCGGAAACATCTTGTAAACCAAATATACCTGTCAGATCATCATACCTTCCTCCTCCGCAGATGCTTCCAATCGGAACATCATCAGACTTGACCTCTATTATTGCTCCTGTGTAATAATTTAAACCACGCGCAAGGGTAATGTCGAAATCAATTTTAAGGTTTGTGTTGTCTGATCCTGTCATCTTCAGTAAAAACTCTACTTCTTTAATTCCCCTTAATCCTTGCTCAGAGTTTTTCAATCGTTCTTTTAATTCTTTTATAAGCTCAAGGTCCTTACAGCTCATTGTCATAAAAGGGGAAAGATCAACAATAGCTTTTTCAGGAATTCCGCGTTCTTTCAATTCTTCCCTGACATTATTCAGACCGATTTTTTCAATTTTATCAATGGCTGTTGTGATTTCTGTTATTTTATCAGTCTGGCCTATAATTTCTGCTATTCCTGTAAGGATTTTCCGGTTATTGATCTTGACAGTGATATTTATTTTCAGAAGAGTGAAAACCTCTTCAATAATCTGCAATAATTCTATTTCATTCAAAAGGGAATTGCTCCCAACTACATCTGCATCGCACTGGTAGAATTCACGGTATCGTCCCTTTTGAGGACGATCGGCGCGCCATACCGGTTGAATCTGGTATCGTTTAAAAGGGAATGTAATTCCGTTCCTGTTCTGAACTACGTAACGGGCAAAAGGAACAGTCAGATCGTATCGTAATCCCTTTTCTGATATGTCCATCGAAAAGGAGTTGGAATCTTTTTTCCGTATTACGACAGGATCTGTTTTGGAAAGAAAATCGCCTGAATTTAAAACTTTAAACAACAATTTATCACCCTCTTCACCATATTTTCCCAGCAACGTTGACAGGTTTTCCATGGCCGGAGTTTCAATAGGACTATAGCCATATTTAATAAAAACTTCCTTAATCACATTGAAAATATAATCCCTCTTCACCATTTCAGGTGGTGAAAAATCGCGTGTCCCCTTTGGTATAGAAGGTTTTTGCATAATCATCTTTTTTAAGAGCGTTACAAAGGTAACAATATCAGTTCTTTTGTTGTTATTTTCATCAGCATAGATCAAATTTTTACGTTCTTGTATGTAGCACTCAGATGAACCATTGGAAAAAGAAAGAGCAAAACAAAAGAAGCCCCTGCTATTGCATATCCCGGTCCTGTTATATCTGCAAGCAAACCAATATCAAAACTTAATATGGCTCCGATTACAGAACTTATCTGTGATTCGGCCGATAATACAGAGGCCAGAATTCTTTCGTTGAATTGATTTGCAATGCATGCAACACCGGCAGGGCGCCTTAAGTTTTCAATGACCAGAATGAAAACAAACAAGACAATTGCCATTCCTGTCATATCAAAACTGTAAAATAATCCGGCAGCTGTTCCTATTAAAATCCCCGTTAGCAGTGAAATGTTGAGATAAATATTGGTTGACCTAAAGAGAGAGTTTAAGCGGCCTGTATTTTTTGATGCAAAAGCGGTCAGGAAATAAAGTATAAAATAGACCAGGCCAATCTGAGCGATTGTTATTTCCTGTTCTGAATATTTTGATTGTATATAAATTGGCATGGCAAGTACAAGTGTACTGATGATAATTTGCAGGTAATCTTTTGAGGCATTGTAGAATCCGCTGAAAAGAGCAACATTAAAGATCAATTTCAGGTTAACAAAACGACGTATGGATTTTACCGATTCTATTATAATATCAGCAAACATACGTTTCAGTTTTTGCTTTTTACCGGGCATAATACCATTAAGGTATTTTGGGTAAGTAGCCAGTAACACAAATCCGATACTATAGGGCACAAATGAATAAAGAAAAACGGAGTTGTAATTTTTGCTTAACAGTACCAATCCGGCAGCTATTAATGATGAAATGGCAGAGCCGCTTTGCGACCATGACCGTGTATGGCCATAGTATTCTACTTTCTGATCTTGCCATCCTTTGCTTTTAAGGTACTCAAAGATCATGGCTTTGTGTGTTCCGGTACGGAATGCATCTCCCAGTGCAAAAAGTATTGTGGGAGCGATAAGCCACAGAAATGATTCGGCAAAATAATAACCCAGGAATGAGATCATATAAAATCCATATGAAAAAAGCATGGTGCCGCGTCTGCCCTGCGCATCTGCAGCAATACCACTGGGAATTTCGAAGATAGTGCGAAGAATAAACCTTATGGAATACAAAGAGCCTATTTCTGTATAGCTTAGACCTTTATTATAAAGGAAAATGAGTAGGATAAAAGGTTCAAAGAATCTTTGATTTTTCAGGAATCCATAAAGGCAGAATTTATAGTATTGTCTGTCTTTTTTGAATTTTTCTGCCATAATGGATGAAGTCTAATCTTTAAGACAACCCGTTCAAATTGATATACAAAGCAGTTTTACCATCACGCTCATCAGCTGCAAAACCAAAGTTGGTGGCGACAACAAAATTCTGATTGAGGGCAATATGCAATCCAAGTCCATAGCTGATATGGGGTTTTTCTTTCTCATCGGGAAACATGAAAAGGTATTCATCCGGCACACCTGATTTGTCGATCTCATATTTTCCTGTCACCATACCCAGGTCAGTGAAAGTATTTAGAGCAAGATAAATGTTTTGATTCCAGATCACAGTTTTTAAAAATTTCCATCCGATATCCTGTTCGAAAGCAACTACAAGTATAGTACCCAATGACCATTCTTCCTTAATTTTTTCTTTCTTTTTATCCGTTGTATCTGCTTTTTGACCGAATATGGAACCAGAAAGAAACAAGAGCAGACCAAGAACAATACAATGGATATTTTTCATTCAAGGAGAGAATTAATTCAAACATGAAAATTAAAATAAATTTAGGAAAATCATTACGGATGTAGTATTTTGTTAGAA
>CAZWFM010000295.1:0-3143 GCA_964633185.1 uncultured Bacteroidales bacterium
AACTGGGACTTAATATTGAGGATGTATCAGGCATTCAGATCCTGGACCTGAAAGGAAATATCTATCGTGTTTTCAGCGATAATCTCAGTTTCGGAACAAACAATACACTGGAACTTGATATTGCTGATCTGCCTGCAGGATTATATATTCTCAGAATTCAGGGGGTGAAGTCAATGTACCAGGAAAAATTTCTTGTATTGAATTGATTAAAGCATCTCACTGTATAGAAAGTGTCAGGTTACAAAAAGAGGCTGTCCAAAAAGACATAAATTTAAGAAAATGCCACAAAGACCCTAAGTCTTTAAGAATCACAAAATTTTGATTAGCAGAACATTATTACTTTGTGGATCTTCGTGTTTTAGTGATTTAGTGGCATGAAATTAACTTTTTGGACAGCCTCTTTTTGTTATTGTATATATTCGGCATGCAAATCGTATTCTTCCGCTGCCGTTATGTTCACTTTGTAAAATTTTCCTGTTCCAAGCTGTACATTGGAATTTATGAGCACTTCATTATCAACTTCGGGTGAATCACCTTCACTCCTGCCGATATAATAATCCCCTTCCTGCCTGTCGATCATAACATCAAGGGATTTGCCTACTTTGGCCAGATTCAGACTCCTGGAGATCGCTTGTTGAAGTTCCATAATACGTTCTGACCTCATTTTCCCGGTTTCTTCGGGTACTTCGTCTTTCAGATTCCGGGCTCCAAAAGTACCCTCTTCTTCACTGTAAGTAAATACGCCCAGACGATCAAACTGTATTCTTTCCACAAACCGGACAAGTTCTTCAAACTCCTTCTCTCCTTCCCCCGGATGACCTGTCATTAAGGTTGTCCGTAAGGTAAGATCCGGAATTTTTTTACGCAACACTTCAATCAGCTCATAGCTTTGTTTGCTTGTTACTCCACGACGCATTTTTTTCAGAACCCGATCGCTGATATGTTGAAACGGAATATCAAGATATCTGCAAATGTTTGATCTCTCCTGCATTACATTCAGAATGTCTTTTGGAAAACCGGCAGGATATGCATAGTGCAATCGAATCCATTTCAATCCTTCTGTATCTGCCAGCAAATTCAACAATTCGGCAAGTTTTTGTTTCCCGTAAAGATCAACTCCATAATAGGTAAGATCCTGTGCAATGAGTAGAAGTTCTTTGACACCTGATGAAACCAGCTTTTGCGTTTCCTGAACAAGATCTTCAATTGATTTGGATCTGTATTTGCCACGCATAAGAGGAATAGCACAAAAAGAACATTGCCTGTCGCATCCTTCCGATATTTTCAGATAGGCATAGTGTGATGGAGTTGTAAGAATTCTTTCACCGGTAAGATTTGCTCTATAATCATAACCCAGAGTATGGATTATTTCTTTCAGGTTATTGCATCCGAAATACTCATCCACATCCGGAATTTCTTTTCTCAGATCGGATTTATATCGTTCCGAAAGACACCCCATAACATATACATGTTTCAGAATACCCTGTTTTTTGGCCTTCACATGCTGCAGGATCATATCAATTGATTCTTCTTTTGCATCTTTGATAAATCCGCAAGTGTTGATAATTACCGTATCTGCCTGTGAAGAATCGTTGTTATGAATTGCCTGTAATCCGTTGACATCCAGCTGCTTCATCAATACTTCAGAATCCACGACATTTTTGGAACATCCCAGTGTTATAACATGTATTGAATGTTTTTTATCCTTCGTCTTCATGAGTAATGACCTCTAAAGCATATCTGTATACAAAGTAAATCGCAATGGATATTGTTCGAATTAAAATTGGAATATTTATTACTTAATAAACCTTCATTTAAAAACGGAAGTCCACCACAAAGGTCTGATCGTTTTTTATAATTTTGGTGTATACCAAAATGCATGAAATTCATCCCTTTATTCTGCTGCTGAAAATTTTTTAAGTATTGTGCGACAGGTGAAAAACCTGCGATACTAGCTCTGCTTTAGCTCGCAGATTCAGGCTGAGAAAAGGGAATCGACGAATTCTTCTTTAATAAATACCTGGAGATCTTCCATTTTTTCGCCAATACCAATGTATTTTACCGGAACATTGAACTGATCTGAAATACCAATCACCACTCCTCCTTTTGCAGTACCGTCAAGCTTTGTAACTGCCAGTGCATTTACCTGGGTTGCAGTTGTAAACTGTTTTGCCTGTTCATAAGCATTTTGTCCTGTTGAACCATCGAGAATAAGCAGAACTTCATGAGGTGCATCCGGAATTACTTTTTCCATCACTCTTTTGATTTTTGAGAGCTCATTCATCAGGTTGATCTTGTTATGCAATCTCCCGGCGGTATCAATAATTACAACATCCACATCTCCTGCTTTTGCTGATGCAAGAGTATCGTATGCAACACTTGCCGGGTCGGAACCCATCTTCTGTTTCACAATGGGAACACCTGCCCTTTCCGACCATATCGTCAACTGTTCTACTGCAGCAGCACGAAAAGTATCTGCCGCACCCAACAACACTTTTCTGCCGGCTTTTTTATAATGGTATGCCAATTTGCCAATGGTAGTTGTTTTGCCCACTCCATTTACACCTACAACCATTATTACAAAGGGTTTGGCAATCAGGGGGGCTTCAAATCCGTTTGCATCGCCGGTATTATTTTCTGAAAGCAGAGATGCTATTTCTTCCTTAAGTATTGTATTCAGCTCTTCCGTATTTAAATACTTATCTTTTGCAGCACGCTTTTCTATTCTGTCAATTATTCTTAAAGTTGTATCAACCCCTACGTCCGAACTAACCAATACTTCTTCAAGATTATCCAATACTTCATCATCAACACGGGACTTGCCAACAACTGCACGGGAAAGTTTTTTGAATACACTCTCTTTGGTTTTTTCAAGTCCTCTGTCAAGGTTTTCTTTTTTCTCTTTTGAAAAGAATGAAAATTTAGCCATGGTATAAAAATAAAAAAGCCTTCTTGCATAAAGAAAGCTTTAAATTTAGAGTATATTTTTAAGTTCTATTTGCCTAATCAGCAAAATAATCTTTGATATGATCATTATGTACAATCTCTTCCTGAAAGGCATATGATCCTGTTTTTTCAGATTTCACCATCTTAATGCATTTGGTAAAAACTCTTCCTTCTCCTTTTTGCAATGAAGCAACAAC
>CAZWFM010000296.1:0-3127 GCA_964633185.1 uncultured Bacteroidales bacterium
TGGTTCCTTATGAAATGGGCCGGATATTGTTTGAGAATGCGAATGAACCGAAATACTTTCTGGAGTTAAAAGGAGATCATTGTCTCGGTATACAAAACAATCTTTATGAATATCTTAAGATGATCGATAAGATAAACAGGGAATAGATGAAACCTGAAAAGGGATTGCAGTTGTGTGAACTGTCGATTCTGCATCTGGTTTATTATAAATATGTCACGCATTACAACCGAGGACGTTAAGACGAGCTCGACGAAGTCAAATGCGCGCCAGGGGGTGAGCCGTGTGTTACACACAATCGTTATTTAGTCCAAACGGTGAAATTCTTCTTTGGATAAAAATACGTTTTAGTCCAGTAGTAAGTATGATTGATCATACTATCTGGTTTATAAGAAATACTGTCTATCTCTATACGGTTCTCGAAAGTTAAAGAATACTCCGCTTGTTGCAATGGTTCTCCCCAGGCTTGCGTCGATTCAAGGATGTAAATGTTTTCACGATCGGTTTTTTGTGAGTATGAAATGTTTAAGATCACAGTATCCTTCGGTAAAATGTTCAATTTAAACCTTATTCCGCTTTCAGTATCCAGAAAACTTAAATCTTCATTGTAAGTCAGGTTGTATACTCGTTTTACCTCAACCGAATCGGCTTTCTGAGAAAAAGGAAATAAAATTGTCTGGTGAATCTCATGTTCTGTGTTATTGGAAAAAACATAGATCCCATGTATTGAAAAACGAATGGGATCTATTGAGAAGTCGATATTTTCTTGAATAAATTCCAGATTGTTCTGTGCTGACAGGCAAACTGGCAGTTGAATGAATACAAGGAATACGAATCTATTCATTTTTAACCAGTATACGTTTGGATGCAATACGTTGATTATCCAGCCAAATACTCACTATATACACTCCACTTTCTACGGGTGTTTCGATCTCACTGTATCTGCTTTTTATGCTTTCTTTTCTTATCCTTTTCCCATCAATACTGACCATCTCGATCCAAATATCGGATGTTATCACAGGCAAATCAATCTCAACAGTCAGCTTCTCAGACGCTGAAACAGGATTTGGATATACTTTCACCAGGGCATTGGAATTGTTTATATCCGATAATCCGCTGGCCAGGGTATCAAGCAGATATATGTCCCTGAATACTACAGAGTCAGGCTCCATTACATAATCGATCTGACTGATCGGGACCAATTCTGTACAGTAATATCCTCCGGTTGAATAGAACAATTGATCAAAACAGGATGGCTTTGCATACACCCTTGCTGAAAATTCACCGTTCCCCGATGTCTCAAATTTATTATCCATCAGGAACACTCTGGATGCTACCGGTAATAAGAATTGGTCATAGACGGTTCCTTTTATTGTTCCGCACATTCCCGATGTATCATTCAAAGCACCTATTGAAGGTGAATTGTCTTTGACATAGTAGATCCAATATCTGCTGATTGATTGTCCTGTTCTGGGATAATGTATTGTTGCACCTTCTGCATCTCCGAAAACCAAAATATCGTTCAAAGGTTCATCATAAATATAGTATACAAGCTTTATTGTATCTCCATTCCGTTTAATAGTAAACTCAGAATCCAGGCTGTCAGGTGTAATTACGAATACTCCGACAATACCTGTTAAAGTATAGGAATGAAGCTTAACCGAATCCTCCGTTGAATACAGGAACATGCTATCAATCTGAATTCCGGTTTGACTTTCGTCATAATACGCAATTTCCAGGATCCATTCGCCTGAATTCTCAAAGTACAATTCTGAGATCTCGAGTGTGGGCAATGCGATCGGATTTGCAATGATTTTCAATCCGAAAATCATTAAAACTAAAAATGCAAGAATTGGTTTCATAGTATAGATTTTTAATCGTATACCTGATGTTTTTATACCTAACCCGTTTATTAATAGTTTTCATAAACTCATCTTACGAGTTGAAAATTACAAAATCTTTTTATGCTCACCCCGGGGAATGAACAATGAATGCGGGGCAAGCATTTTCATTCTAACCAGAATACTCCGTATTGTTTTAACCATTCTGTTAATTCAACAGCTGCTGGGCTTGTGTTGTGACTTTCAAAGTTTCCCGACTGGGCAAGAAAAACGATCTGATACAATTGTTTTTCAACATCATAATAATAGGCATACAATACCGAAGTCCCGGCATCAGAGGCTCTATGAACCAACGGAGTTATTTGTCCGTCTTTTGCTTCCCCGATAAGCTGAACCTTCTGATGTAAAACCAGCGGATCAATTGTTGCAACAATTGAATCGGTTTGAGACAAATTGAATTTCAGATCTTCATAGCTTATACCTTCTTTGTTTCCGGGCTGCCATTCATCGGGCAGGTTGTAAGCGCTTATATTTCCTGCACTGTCTATGAGCCAGCCTGTATGCTGATAACCCCATGCATAATTGATATACTCGTATGCAAAATATACAATTTGCCCGGGAGGATCCGAAATTTCATCCTTTTCGCAGGCATACAGTGTATAACAAAAGAAGAGAAAAAGCAAAACCGGGAATTGTATATGTTTTTTCATTGCAGTTTTTATTACATGATGAATATGCGCCGTAAAAAGTTGCGTCAGAATGTATTACACTGCGGTAGCAAGTGAACTTTTTTTTAACCTGGACCCAACCTATCGCACAAGATAAGAGGAAATTATCTTTTCCCGATCGGAAAGATCATCGGCACCTGGCTTTTGTATTGTATATACTCATCACCAAAATCATGCAATAACCTCTTTTCTTCCGTGTATTTTAAATAATATACGGCAAGCAATAAGAAAACCGTCAGTATAAGAATACAAGTGACTGAAAGCATAAACAGACCGATGGAAAAATAGGTGCAAAAAGCACCGAACACCATTGGATTCCTGCAGTATTTGTAAGGTCCGATAATGACCAGTTTTTTTGTCCTCGGACTGATCGCTATGTTGAATCCGTCGGTTGGTCCGCCTTTACCGATGCTGAACAATGCAACATTCGACCAGATCATAAAGATCAGTCCGGGGATCAGAAAAGGGAGTGCAATAAGTGTACGAGTTACAATATAATTATTCAGATCAGTTTGTATCAAAGGATCATGTATTGATAACATATACAATCCGTACGGAATT
>CAZWFM010000297.1:0-1456 GCA_964633185.1 uncultured Bacteroidales bacterium
AAGGGTCAGGATCATTATCCATCACATCCAGTATACTTCCGTTAAAACATTCGGGGTGCATCCGGAAAACCTCGGTTGCATTGATAGCCAACGGACTGTCAACATAAATATCCACTCTTGGCAGGCGGCCTTCATTAAACAAATTATTAAGAGAGTATACAATCTCCTGTGTACGTCCAACACTAAACGAAGGAATGATAAGTTTTCCCTTTTTATTCATACAGGTCTCCCTGACAATTTCCAGCAATTCTTCTTCAGCCTGGGGCCTGCCCATATGCAAACGATCTCCGTATGTCGATTCCGTGATCAGTATATCTGCCTGGGGGAACGGATCCGGAGATCTTAGAATTCTGTTTGAAGGTCTGCCAATATCACCTGTATAGGCAATCTTCTTTATCTTGCCATTCTCCTGGATTTCAATATTGGCAACGGCACTACCGAGCATATGCCCGGTATTTGTAAACTTCACTTTCGTGTTTCCGTCAATGGTAAGTTTACGGTTGTATGCAATACCAATAAAAAGTTCCATGCATTCCGTTGCATCCTGTTTTGTGAAAAGCGGATCGACTGGCGGGTCTCCCTTTCGTGCACGTTTTTTATTGAAAGTACGGGTATCATGTTCCTGGATATAACCCGCATCTGCCAGCATATATGCACACAAATCGCGTGTAGCATTTGTACATATTACCGACCCTCTGAACCCAAGCCGGTAGATGTAGGGTATCAGACCCGAGTGATCAATATGGGCATGAGTCAGTATAACATGATCTATTTTCGAAGAATTAAAACCCAGTTCACGGTTCAGTGCATCAGTTTTTAAACCTTTGCCTTGGTACATCCCGCAATCGAGTAATATTTTTTTGCCATAGCCAGTGGTAATTAGGTGCTTGCTACCTGTTACTTCCCTTGCAGCACCAAGAAAAGAAATTTTCATTTGTCAGTGTTTGAAATTGAGAATGAATAAAGGTAATTATTTCATTCGTTCTAAATTTTATAATTATTTAAAATTTGAGAACAATTGTATTACACGATGAATGTGCAATACAATAATTTAGTGGTTGATTTTCAGATATTTCACATTTTTTGTGATGAAGAAAACCATCTTGCAGTTTTTCCGTATACTTTTTTAATACTATTAAACAACACAGCGTTATGAAAAATGTAAGGATATTATTTCTACTGGCATTTTTGATTGTTTTTTCAGGATTAACCGGGTGCAGCAGTGCTGAAAAATCAGCTATACAAAGACAAAATCTGATGATGCCGGAAAAATCGGACCTACCCAGGAATTCGAAATACAAACCCCCGAAAAAGAGAAAGACCTATAAACCTAAGAAGCATAAGAAGAAATCAAAGAAACTGTATTAAAGAAAGACGAAAGAAAGAAGATGGGAAAGTGGGAAGATGATTATTTGGGGAATTGGTGATTCGTGATCTGTGAACGGTGATCTGTGAA
>CAZWFM010000297.1:1556-3117 GCA_964633185.1 uncultured Bacteroidales bacterium
TGTGTAATCGTGTAATTGACTTCGTCGAGCTCGCAAGCTCGGTCGTGTAACTGGTAGATCAATTATACACTACTAAAATTCGATCGTGTTGCAACCATGAGCCCTTGGTGTAAAAAGCCCTGAAAGGGCGAAATTATTTCAGCCCGGGGTGAAATCCCGGGAACAAGATGCAGGATCAAAAGGCGTTTCATCTGCCTTCTTTTTTCAGGACATTCACTTTCTATGAAACGCAAACTACAAGGTTCTTCAGTTCATCAGGAAAAAGATGAGTAGTGGGATAGTTTAGAGTTCAAAATTAGTTTAGTTGTTTTATTTTTGAGGAGTTGATTTATTAAAACCAAAGTCTAGTGACAAGATACCAGAGACTTGAGACTTAAAATCAGACTTTTTTGGCTGCCGGATACATTAATACAGATAAAAATCCACGGGCATAAGGATCGAAACATCCACAGGTTTTTCTCTTTGCTTTCCCGGTTGCCACAAAGGGGAACTGTTTATTACCCGCAGTACTTCACGATCCAACAGAGGATGAACCCCCTTTATCAGTCTTGCATCTGTCAGAACACCCGTTTTACTTATCGTAAACTGAACATATACTCTTCCGGAAATATGTTTCTCAACGGCTTGCTGTGGATATTGAATATTTTTCCGGACATATAGCCTGAATACATTCAAACCTCCTCCTTTAAATTCAGGCATCTCCTCCACAATGACAAAAAGATCATTCCTATCATATTCTTCTTCGGGCATTTTCAGATCAAGATGATCCGGTGGTTTATTTGTTATAATATAAGGATATCTGAGATGTCGTTTCTGTGAAACTGTCTTCCTTTGTGTATCAATCAATCCTGCTTCTTCAGGATCAATCGCTTTGGCATATACTTCCGTATTTTCAATTTTTCCAATCAATAGCGCAGATTGCTTTTCAATTGAATCAGACTTATATAGCAATCGGGAATTTTGTTCACGGGTATACAGTTCGGAAAATTTCTGATCAGTTTTCTCAGGGTGGATCTCAATATGCATCATCGCACTGTCTAACAACACTCCTTTTGTTAAGATATCAGAAAGGTAATCCTTGGTATCCTGCTTATTCCCTAAATAAAAAATACTGACTCCTATCAATAGCAATAATGTAGCAGCAATAGAAATATATCCTGTTTTAACAGCTTTAAATGATATATCCTTTTTGTTATTCCTGGTATTCCATGTTCTGTGTAAATCTGAAATTCCTCCTGCAAATTCTTTCTCATCATCAAAATAGACAGTACCTGCTATTGCTTCTCTGCACAACTCGCACGATTCAAGATGCTTACTTACTTCTTTCTCCTGTTTCACTGACAATTCTCCCTTCATAATTCCTTTTATTGCATCGGCTGTCAGGCATCCTTGCTTTGTAAACAACGTTATATGTCGACTACTATTTGTCATTTCCTTTCTTTTACCAATAGTTTAAGTTTTCGCTTTCCATTTTGAATGTAACTTTTTACCTGTTTAAGAGTATATCCCGTTTCTGAAGCAATTTCCTTATACGACATATTTTGAAAATACATCATTTCCA
>CAZWFM010000298.1:0-3109 GCA_964633185.1 uncultured Bacteroidales bacterium
ATTCAATCATCTCATTTGCTCTCACATTATTCAGACCATGAATTCTTGCTATTCCGTCACCTATCTGTAAAACAGTTCCAACTTCTTCTAACTCAACATGTGTATAAATTCCTTTTAACTGCTCTCTTAATATTTTTGAAACTTCAGATGGTTTTATTGCTGACATTATAATTGTGTTTTATGAATTGATTAACTCACGTTTAATTTTATTTAGTTGCGCTCCCAGACTGGCATTTATCTGCCGGTCTTCTATACGAAGTATAAATCCTCCAATGATAGCAGGATTGACTAGTTCCTGTAATTCCACCTGTATTTTAAATTTTTTGGTAATAAAATCCAGAATTTCTTTCCTGTGTGAGATTGATAATGCCTTTGCTGTTGTAATTGCTGCTTCCTTTATCTCTTGTTTTTCTTTGTAATAACTGATGAAGTAATGGCATATATTCAACAGATACATTTCTCTCTTATTTGCAATCAAAAGATGCAAAAATTTCAGAGAAAGATCCTGCAATACTTTTTTAAACAAATTGTCAATAATTTTTAATTTTTCACTGTTCTGTAACAATACATTATGTAAAAAATCCTCAAATTCAACTGATTCTTTGATACAAAGCAATAAAAGCTCCATATCATCTTTCACAGCATCTTGTATATTCTCTTCATCAGCAAGCTGATAAAGGGCTTTCACGTATCTGACGGTAATCAGGCTGTCGTTCATGAATTAATTTGTTTTGACTTCCCTGAGTAGTCTGTCTATCAATTCTTTTTGTTCTTTATTATTTGCGAGTTTCTCCTGCAACAGTTTTTCAGTAATCAGAATTGAAAGCTTTGCAACATGATCCTTAATGTCTTTAATCGCAGCTTCCTTTTCTGCTTTAATATTATTTCTGGCTGTATCAATAAGTTTTTCAGATTCAGAATTTGCATGTTCCTTTGCATCAATGATAATAGTCTCCTTAAGTTCACGTGCCTCCTTTACAATTCTATCTCGTTCCAGTTTTGCTTCGGCTATAATTCTCTCATTATCCGCATTCAGTTTTTCCATATTTTTTTTAGCGGCTTCAGCAGCTTTCAACGCATTTTCAATAGAATCTTCTCTTTGTTTAAGTGCATTCAAAACAGGTTTCCATGCATATTTTTTCAATAGGAAAAAGACTGCAAGAAATCCTATCAACATCCAGATTACGGTGCCGGTATGCGGCGTTAAAAGTCCCATAGTAATAAGTTTTATTCAGAAGTTATAGCCAACCGCTATAACTTCCGAAGTTTTTAAAGCACTACTGCAAGTAGTGAAATGATTACAGCAAATAAAGCAACTCCTTCAATTAGCGCTGCGGCAACAATCAAATTCGACCGTATATCTCCGGCAGCTTCGGGTTGACGGGCAATAGCCTCCATAGCATTGCTGCCAATTTTCCCGATACCCATTGCAGCACCTATGGTTGCAATGCTTGCTCCAAAAGCTCCTGCAACTTTAGCTAATCCTAAAGTTGCTCCAGCTTCAAGTAAAATGGTTAATAACATAATAAATTGTATTAAATGAATTAATGCTGTTCTTCAACAGCCATTCCAAAATAAAGCGCTGATAAAAACGTAAAAACATAAGCCTGAATAAATGCTACCAATAGTTCCAGCAATGTTATAAACATAATGAACAGCATGGAAACCATGGAAACACTATAGCCCAAAAAGGGTTGCATTTCTCCAAACAAGAAGATCAAAGATAAAAATCCCATCACAATAATATGTCCTGCGGTAATATTGGCAAACAACCGGATCATTAACACAATAGGTTTTGTAAAAATCCCTATTGTCTCGACAAGAGGCATTATAGGAAGCGGGAGTTTTAACCAGAAAGGCACTCCGGGAGTATTGAATATATGCTTCCAGTAATGCTTATTTCCAGTGAAAGCAGTAATAACAAAAGTTAAGAATGCCAATACCATTGTTACAGCAATATTTCCTGTAACATTTGCACCTCCGGGAAAAATAGGAACTAATCCAAGCATGTTATTGATCCAGATAAAAAAGAACACTGTTAGAAGAAAAGGCATAAACGGTTCGTATTTTTTTTCACCTATTGATGGTTTTGCTATTTCATCCCGAACGAAAAGAATAACAGGTTCCAGTAAAGACTGTAAACCTTTTGGTGGTCGATCCGGTCTTTTTTTATAAGCATTCCCAATATGAATAAAGAGAATGAGTATTAGTATGATGCTAAAAAAAAGTGCTGCTATATTTTTGGTTATGGAAATATCAAAAGGGATTACTTCAGATCCATCGGTTAAAGTTTCCAAAATTTTCCCTTTGTGCTCCCCTTCCGTCTCAAGCCGGAATCCTTTATAACTGGCATGTCCGTACTGTAATCTGGATGACATGAAAGCAACAAATCCTTTTTCTTTACTGAAAAGTATAACAGGAAGCGGTATGCTAATCGATTTATTTCCGATATCAATGATATTCCAATCGTAAGAATCCCCGATATGATCAAAAATAAATGTTCCCGGTTCAAATTTTTTATGTCCGGATTGCTCTTCATGAGCTTTTTCATCCTCTGATGCAACTACTATTGCTGTGCTAATTATGCCTATAAATAACGCCCCAATTATCGCCTTAAAAAATCTACCTTCCCGAAGCATGTTAATCAATTCATTTTCTATTAAAGTTAATAAAGAAAATCAAAAATGATACATTATTCTTTTTCTGTTTTAAAAAACCTTAGTAAAGAAGTTATTTCCAGAAAAGTGAAAATAATATACAAACTGAAAAGAAGGATGACATATGCGATTTTTAGTTCCGGAGCTTTGACAAAAACCAGAAAGACCAATGCCAGAATCGAATAAGAAAAAAATTTGACCGCAAAAGATTTTACTAAGATATACATAGATTTATCAGATCCTTCTTTCTTTTTTGTGACAATATAAAAGACAACAAGATTTACAGCAAAAACAACCAAAACAAGAACCGGATAGAAAAAATGAAAATACTCAGATAAACACGTAGTGAATAATAATAATCCTGTTAAAAAAATAGCAAGTGTTGCAATTGTGTTGGTTAAAAGGAATCTTTTAAAATGAATACTCATTATTTTTTACCAATAAATTCTTTT
>CAZWFM010000299.1:0-3108 GCA_964633185.1 uncultured Bacteroidales bacterium
CATTCGCATACCAGGAGTTGTTTTTCTGGTATCAAGAATTTTTGTTTTTAACCCTTTAAGTCTTTCAACATATTGACTGGTTTGAGTTGCAATTCCACTCATGCGCTGCATTATATTTAAAACAAGTCTTTCAGCCTGAAGAATAGTATGAATTTTCCCTTCCACAATAAAGGCTATGTCATCATGCTTTACTTTTGATCCATCATCTATTTTTTTTTCAAAGAAAATATTTGGATCAAGTTTTTTAAATATGAGTTCTGCAATTTCAATACCTGCAATTACACCTTCCTGTTTTACGATCAATTGAACTTTGCCGGAGGCTTTTACAGGAATGCAGGACAGAGAAGTATGATCACCATCTCCAATATCTTCAATAAGGGCCAGCTCAATAAGTTCTTCAATTAATTTATTCAGCATATTCGTTTTCAATCCTCAATTGATGAATAAAGATTTTAGAATTGATTGTTTTAAGCAAGAACGTGATTCTGTAAGCTTTTGATGTTGAAATATATCGGCCAATTGCATATTTTGAAGATTCTTTTCCACCTTCATGGAGTATCTTGAATTGTTTGGGTGGATTTTTAGCAAAGAAATCCCGAAGTATAATTTCTGCCTGGGTTCTGCTATAAATTTCTTCCTTTTCAAAGAAGGTTAGTTCAATTGTTTGATTAAAGTACTGCGATAATTTTGATGCATCGCCCGAATTAAACGATGCGACAATGCCTCCGGGGATATCTCCTGAAAATGCCTTTTGACTTATTATGATCAAACATAGGATCAGAAACCGGCTTTTTTTCATTCGTTTCATAACTAAAATATTTGTTACTCTAGTTAAAAATCAAAAATCAAACCAAATTAAGCAAATATATACTTACATTCCATTTCTTCATGCAAAACATTTATGTGGTTTTTTGATATTTTCGTATTCTGAAGAAATCACTTCTACAGAATTTTGTTGACTAAAAGCAAGCAAAACCTAATATAATATTATTAATATTAGCCTCTTACATGAAATTCACATTCTATAATATCGGTAAAACGGATAGATCATATCTTCAGGAAGGTATCGAGGATTATTGTCATAGGATAGAACATTTTATTGATTTTTCCATAATTGATATCCCTGGTATTAAGTCTTCTCAGAACCTACCGGATGGCATGATCAGAAAGAAGGAAGGTGAGGCTTTAAAAAAAGTGCTTCAAAAGCATGATGTGATCGTATTGCTCGATGAAAACGGCAATGAAATGAATTCACGACAATTTGCCGGGTGGTTGAACAAATTGCAAACACAAAGTTATAAGCATGTTGCATTTGTTAGTGGAGGGGCATACGGATTTTCGGATGTTATTCTTAAATTGGCACACTATAAAATTTCTTTATCTAAAATGACCTTCACGCATCAAATGGTTCGGTTGATATTTACTGAACAATTGTACAGAGCCTGTACCATTCTGAAAGGCATGAATTATCATAATGATTAACTGAAACATCTTTCTGTTATGATATCGAAACGTTTGCTTGTCATATCCCTGATAATAATTACAATTTCTGTTTTGTTGGCAAATTTTTCAGGAATATTTGAAAACAGGTTGAGATATGCTAAAAATGTAGAACAAATACTTCATCAAAAATGCGAGAAGGTTGAGAACTATTTCAAAAAACTCGATAAGTACGATCAGGAATACAATTTCGAGTTCATTCAGAAGCTTGATCATGAAGACATAATATTGTTCAGGTATATTAATAATCAACTGATTTTTTGGTCATCAAATGCAATTCCTGTATTTGAAAATTACCCCGACACTCTTTTCGATCTTCGCATGATAAAGATTTCTAATTCCTATTATCATGTTATTTCTTCCGACAATGATTCTATTAAAAATGTAGGTTTGATCAGGATCAAAAGTCGTTATCCTTACGAGAATGATTTTCTTCAAACCGGATTTAATCCTGATTTTCATCTTCCCCGGGATACAAGAATAAGTTTTCAATCCGGTGATGGTTATGACATTCACGATACGGATGGTAAATATTTATTCGGTATAATACTGCCGGATCTTACGAATAACAAAACCCCACGTTCTGTTATTGCCACGATATTCCTTTTTATTGGATTGATTATTTTTGGATATTACATATACTCAGCCCTTAAAAATATAGCTGATAAAAAGAAAAGACTTAAGACAATACCTATCGTTATTTTTTCCATTTCTATCATTCGAATAGTACAGCTTGGTATAAAGTTAAATATAGACGGTTTTGCTTTATTTGATCCGTTTACTTTTGCTGATTCATTATTTGTTCCCAGCCTCGGCGATCTTCTGTTAAATTCTTTGTTAATATTGTTTTATGCCATACTGATTTGGAGGATTATAGGAGTAAACCATATTCCGGGCAACATTTCAAAAAGTAAACAAACATTCTATTTTATTTTCTATAATTTGCTGGCATTAATCTTTTTTATTTATGCTCATTATTTTTTCCATAGTCTTATTTTTAATTCAAATATTTCATTTCAACCCAATGCAATTGACAGGTTATCAACCTATTCATTGATAAGTTTTCTGATCAACGGTATAAATTTTTATGCCTTGGGCATTATGCTCATTTGGGTGATAAGGCATACAACTTTGTTGGAATCCATTTTTCGAAATCTTCAGGTTTTTATTATTACATCAACTGTGGTTTTTCTTATCCTGTTCTTTACAGATTATCCTATTGATTTCATTTCGATTGTTTCTTATTTGCTGTTCTTTCTTTTGTTTCTATGGTTTTCTTACAAGAATTACGATTTTTCCGGTTATTCTTTCCTGGTGGTTTTTGTATTGTTTTTCTCAGTGTATTCATTACTCTACATCTTGCATGAAGCTGGTAAAAAGGAGGATATCATCAGAAAATCCCTTGCTTATAGTCTTACAAATGAGCACGATCCGGTTGCAGAATATCTTTTTGAAGAATTAAGTCAGGATATTAAAAATGACACATCAATATCTTCATATCTAAGTCGGAAGAAAATAAATATTGATAAGTTTTACAATTACCTGAATAAGAATTATTTTACGGGGTATTGGAATAAATACAATTTACAGATCACGTTATGTGGTCCT
>CAZWFM010000300.1:0-3094 GCA_964633185.1 uncultured Bacteroidales bacterium
AACTGCATGTGATCCTGTTGTTTTTTTAGACATTTTACTAAAATTGAAAATTTAACTTAAATATTTCTGATAGCCCCGGTATCCGCTGAAGTAACCATCTTAGCATATACCTGAAGAGCTTTGGATATTTTTCTTTTTCTTGTTTTTGGCGTGTATGCCTTATTTCCACGCTTTTCTTCTACCTTACGGCGATCTGATAGTTCTTTTTCAGAAAGCATAACATTTATTTTTCTTTCCGGGATATTGATCTCAATTGTATCTCCGTTTTTAATGAGGGCTATTGCACCACCGCCAGCTGCTTCAGGTGATACATGACCGATAGAAAGTCCCGAAGTGCCTCCTGAGAATCGTCCGTCGGTGATCAGGGCGCATTGTTTGCCCAAACCTTTTGATTTGATGTATGAGGTAGGATAAAGCATTTCCTGCATACCTGGTCCGCCTTTTGGTCCTTCATACCGGATGATTACCACATTGCCGGGCTTCACCTGTTCTTTTAAAATACCTTCTATAGCCTCTTCCTGTGATTCAAATACCACAGCTGAGCCTTTAAATAAGAATATGGATTCATCAACACCAGCGGTTTTTACAACCGAGCCGTTTGTTGCAATATTCCCGAACAAGACCCCTAAGCCCCCGTCTTTGCCGTAGCAATGTTCAACATTACGAATACAGCCTTTGATCCTGTCAGCATCCAGGGTTTTGAAGTTCACTCCCTGGCTGCCTAGTCTAAGGTTTTTTATTCCCGCAGGAGCACTACTGAAAATAGCAACGGCTTCTTCCTCCGGATTGTGGATTGTAATATCATATTTTTCCAATGCTTCTTTCAGATTAAGACAGTCAACTCGCTTTACGTTAAGGTCAAGCAGCTCAGCTTTAGCCAGTTCGTTCAGAATTCCCAGAATTCCTCCGGCACGATTTACATCTTCAACATGGTATTGAGAACTTGGAGAAACCTTACACAATACAGGTATTTTTCTTGAGAGCCGGTCAATATCTTTCATTTTAAAATCAACATCGGCTTCATTGGCTATAGCCAGGATATGCAAAACAGTATTTGTTGAGCCACCCATTGCAATATCTAATGCCATAGCGTTTGTAAAAGCCTGCTTGGTAGCAATACTGCGAGGCAAAACGGAATCGTCTCCTTCGAAATAGTATTTTTTGGTATTGATAACAATTTGTTTTGCGGCTTTTTCGAACAATTTAATTCTGTTTTTGTGTGTGGCCACAATGGTCCCATTACCTGGTAATGCCAGACCAATGGCTTCATTAAGACAATTCATTGAATTTGCTGTAAACATACCGGAACAGGAACCACATGTAGGACAGGCTACCTGTTCAACAGCATACAGTTCATCTTCTGTAATAGTATCATCAGCAGCGAGTACCATTGCATCAATCAGATCGTATTTATGATTATTAGCTCTTCCTGCTTCCATAGGTCCTCCGGAAACAAAGATTGCAGGGATATTCAAACGCATTGCTGCCATAAGCATTCCAGGTGTAATTTTATCACAATTGCTGATACAGATCATCGCATCTACCTTATGGGCATTACACATGTATTCAACACTGTCGGCAATAAGATCCCTTGAGGGAAGTGAATACAACATTCCGTCATGGCCCATGGCAATGCCGTCGTCAATAGCAATGGTATTGAATTCGGCAGCGTAAAATCCCTCTGCTTCAATAATTTTTTTTACTTCTTGTCCTATCTCATGCAAATGAGTATGCCCGGGTACAAATTGGGTAAACGAGTTTACAACAGCGATTATTGGTTTTCCGAATTGTTCTTCTTGCATACCTGTGGCTCTCCAGAGACTTCGGGCTCCTGCCATTCTTCGGCCTTCGGTTGTTGTTGTGCTTCTTAGTTTTCTTCGCATACTAGCTCGGGTTTAAAGTTGTCGATCTCAATTTATATCAATTAAAAAAGCCATTCTGACTGGTAAGAATGGCTCTTTATATTTTTGACATCAATGTGCGTACCACCCTTACTTTAGCGTATTCACCACGCTAATTAAAAGGACCACGACTATGATGCTGTTCAATTTCATTTTCTATGAATCGATTGACAAAGATAGGTAAATATTTTTAAAAAAAATTTTTTGAAATCTTTTTTAAAATTTTCTTAGTGGGCCTTGCTGTAAAAAGCTTTGGTAAATGGCATCTGAATTGGCATTAATTAAAAGGTTTTTTGTATCCATACATCAATTCATTTTGCTGAAGGGCATATCGAATACGAGAAGCATGTTCAATCTCATCAAGAAAGTTCTTTTCCGTAATGATAAAACCAGCTTGAATCAATCTGTCAGTGTAATCAAGACCATACAATCTTTTGTGATCGTATTGGAGGAAATGTTTTTTTCTGTCTTCCGGTGAAACAATGGACGGATCTTCAAAGGTCACCCTTCTTGAGAAATCAACAGGGACCAGCAGAATGGCATAAGCTCCTGGTTTCATTACCCTTAGGATCTCTGTCATGGCTTTTGTATCATCGTCAACATGTTCCAGAACATGATTGCAGAAAACCACATCAAATTCATTCGTATGAAAAGGGAGATCCTGCACATCACATTTATAGTCGGCCAATGGCGATTCAAGATCAGCAGTAATGTATTCAAGATTTGTCAATTTTTTAAATCTTTCTTCGAAACATTGTTCGGGCGCAATATGCAATACCTTTAACGGTGCAGTAAAAAAATCCGTTTTATTTTTCAGGTACAGCCAAACTAACCTGTGTCGTTCGAGCGACAAGCATTTTGGACAAAGTGCATTCTTCCTGAGGGTTTGATATCCATAGCTTAAAAACTTACTGTAATGATTACCACATATGGGACATTCAACGTTATTGCCTCGGTTTGTATATTGAGAGATCCACCGGAAAAAATAGCTCAGGCGGATGAGGTATTTACGGGGCACTGTGTTAAGCGCGAGTTGAATGAATTGTTTCATAAATAAATCTTCTTCATCCGTGAAAATATGAAAAAATATTGAGCACGGTATTAATCCGATGATTCAGGAAGCCTTTCCTCGGGAATGAGCTGAATAGGAATATGAATAAGTTCATGAAGTTCCTGTCCGAAATCACGCATAT
>CAZWFM010000301.1:0-3089 GCA_964633185.1 uncultured Bacteroidales bacterium
CCATAAATTTGATCTGTTGCAAAGGATTTCTGTTTGTCATAATACAGATCAAATCTATTGTATTTCCCTTCAAGCTGAATTCCAAATACAGGAAGTTTGCCTTTGCTTAGTTCTGTTTGAATAATTAAACCGGGATTTGAGGATATGTCAGCAGTGACCGATAGCATTCCGATAAACCGTCTGTAGTCCTTTTGAGTAAAATTCAGCAAAATGGAAACCGCATCGGTTGTATTGACACGCATACCCACATTTATATTTTTGGATGGTTGTTCTTCGAGATATAGATTCAATATTTTTCCTTCTTCATCTTCCTTCAGAGAATAATATACTCTTTTGAAATAGCCTAATCCGTATAATTTATCGATGGAGTTTTTAATTTGTTCGGATGAATAGTTACCTGGCAGGTCTATGTTGAGATTATCAAGTATGAGTTTGTCATTCATCGAATAATTTCCTGAAATGGTAAGTTTGTATATAGTATATGATTCAGGGACTGTATATTTTGGAATGTTTTGACGAGGGGATAAATTGAAGTCTGATTTTAGTTTTTTTATTTCACTAATTTTTGCGAGAGCAGATGATATTCCTCTTTGAACAAGTGTATCAACAGCCCTGGTATTGAAACTATATGCATTATAACCACTTATATCAGGCCGAATAAGAATATTGCATAAACTTTTATTGACAGAATCTTTTTCCAGAGCGTAGAAATTGATCAGTTGGTCCATAAGATGCTCCATGGAAACAATTTCCTCCAGTTCATGAAGGTTGGTTCGGATATCTACACCGATGATTATATCTGCGCCCATTTTTTTTGCCACATCCGTTGGAAAATTATTCACCAGACCACCATCAAGCATCAGATGGCCATTATGCTTCAAGGGCCGGAATACTCCCGGAATGGTCATGCTTGAATAAATGGCTGTAGGAAGAAAACCATGATCAATCACTATTTCTTTGCCAGTTTCCACATCAGTACCGATACAGGCGAATGAAATGGGAAAATGGGAATAGTTGGCATCTTCGGGAACATTACTGGTAAGTCTGCAAAACAGATTAATAATGTTATGACCCTTTATAACGCCATGGGGAACAATTGGTTTATAGTTGTCGTTAACAGGTATTGAAGCGAGGAAATGTTGTTTTTCGTTTTTTATGTTCTGTGATAGTTGCTTTCGGTTAACATCATTAGAAAGCAGACGATCCCAGTCTTCTGTTTTGGCCATTTTTTCTATTTCTTCGGCCGAATATCCGATGGAATACAATCCCCCAACAATGCTTCCAATGCTTGTTCCGACAATGATATCAAAAGGTATGCCTTCCTCCTCCAGCACTTTCAGAACACCAATGTGTGCAAATCCTTTTGCTCCGCCTCCGCTTAAGACAAGGGCAATTTTTGGATTGTCTTTATTCTCTGCAAATGAAAGTTTGGTATACAAAAAAGCAATGAGTATAAAAAAGAAGAAATATCTCATAGTATGGAATATTCGTTTATATATGATAAACCCTGAATAAAAGGTATTAGTATTCTATTCTCCGTTTTTCGACTATACAGAGTGGATTCACAGAAAGTTACCTGCGAATACTGACAGCCGTCGGTCAAAGCCTTGCCCCTGTGTCTAATCCGACTCAGGTGCAGACAAATGGAGCCGGACGAAGCTGATCTGAGGAGACGCTAACAGTTGTGAAACTGAAGTTACATAAATTCTTACTATATTTTATAAAAGGCTAACCATAATTCGGGAAGTCCTTTTTTTATTGATGATGTATTTCCAGTAAAATCTCCAGCATCTCAATAGCAGCTAGAGTCACTGAAGTTCCCGGACCGAAAATGGCAGAAACACCGGCTTCATACAAAAATTCATAATCCTGGGGAGGAATTACTCCGCCTGCGATCACCATGATATCCTCTCTTCCCAGTTTTTTTAGCTCTGCAATTGCTTTTGGGATTAATGTTTTATGTCCAGCGGCAAGACTTGAAACGCCAAGAATATGAACATCGTTTTCCACGGCCTGCCTTGCTGTTTCAACAGGAGTCTGAAACAATGGCCCGATATCCACATCAAAGCCTACATCGGCATATCCTGTTGAGACCACCTTTGCACCTCTGTCATGACCATCCTGTCCCATTTTTGCAATCATGATTCTTGGCTGACGGCCTTCTTTTTTAGCAAATGTTTCACACAATTGTCTTGCCTTTTTAAAATTCGGATCATCACCGGTTTCTGATGAGTAGATCCCTGATATGGAACGAATCACCGCTTTGTATCTTCCTGTTACTACTTCAATTGCATACGAAATTTCACCTAGTGTAGCACGAACTTTTGCTGCTTCAACAGAGAGTTCCAGCAAATTGCCTTTTTCTGTCCGGGCAGCATTGGTGATCTTTTCAAGAGCTGATCTCACTTTGTTGTCATCTCTTTCTTTCTTAAGTTTCCGAAGTCTTTTGATCTGAGCCTCACGCACAGCTGTATTATCAACTTCCAGAATCTCTATAGGATCTTCTTCTTCAAGACGGTATTTGTTCACCCCGACAATAATATCTTTCATTGCATCTATACGGGCTTGTTTACGTGCAGCAGCTTCTTCAATCCGCATCTTCGGCAAGCCAGTTTCGATAGCTTTTGACATGCCGCCAAGTTTTTCAATTTCCTGAATATGCTCCCATGCCTTATGAGCCAGTTCATGGGTCAGGGATTCAACATAGTATGATCCTGCCCAGGGATCGACAGACCTGCAGATTTGAGTTTCTTTCTGCAGGTAAATCTGAGTATTTCGCGCAATACGTGCAGAAAAATCGGTTGGCAATGCGATTGCCTCATCAAGTGCGTTGGTATGCAACGATTGTGTATGTCCCAAAGCAGCTGCCATAGCTTCAACACATGTACGGGCAATATTATTGTAAGGATCCTGTTCCGTAAGACTCCAGCCTGATGTTTGGGAATGAGTGCGAAGGGCAAGTGATTTAGGATTTTTAGGATCAAATTGCTTCACGATTTTCGCCCAAAGCAAACGGGCAGTTCTGAGTTTGGCTATTTCCATAAAATGATTCATGCCAATGGCCCAGAAGAAAGAAATCCGGGGAGCAA
>CAZWFM010000302.1:0-3088 GCA_964633185.1 uncultured Bacteroidales bacterium
TCTGTTGCAGGAACAAATGCAGAAAAAAGACTTTATGATCTAATCTGGAAAAGAATGTTGGCATCACAGATGAGCAATGCTCAATTGGAAAAAACAACCGCTGAAATTGATATTTCCACAAGCAATGAAAAGTTTATAGCACAGGGAGAGGTAATTCTATTTGATGGTTTTCTTAAATTGTATATTGAATCCTCTGATGAGGAAAACAATGAAGATTCAAAAGGACTTCTTCCTCCCTTAAAAAGGGATCAGACATTAGAGAATTTGGAAATAGCAGCTGTACAAAGATTTACAAATACCCCTGCCCGCTATACCGAAGCCAGTCTTGTAAAAAAATTAGAAGATTTAGGGATTGGCCGACCATCTACCTATGCTCCTACTATTTCAACAATTCAGAACAGGGAGTATGTGATCAAAGAAGATCGTGAGGGAAAAGAAAGAGAGTATTTATCGATGAAATTACGTAATGGTATCATCGAAGAGACCAGAGAAAAAGAGAATTACGGGCGGGAAAGAGCAAAGCTGTTTCCTGATAACATTGGTATGATTGTCAATGATTTCCTGACTGAATACTTTAAAGAGATCATGGATTTCCATTTTACTGCAAGTGTTGAAAAAGAATTTGACGATATCGCAGAAGGAAAATTGATTTGGACAAAGATGATCGATGATTTTTATAAACCATTTCATAATAGAGTCGAAGAAACGATTGAAGTTTCCGATTACTCCAAAGGAGAACGAAAAATCGGGGAAGACCCGGAAACAGGAAAACCCGTGATCGCAAGAATGGGAAGATATGGGCCGATTGTTCAGATCGGAGATCAGGAAACGGAAGAAAAACCAAGATATGCAAGCCTGCTTAAAGGTCAGCATCTTGAAACTATAACCCTGAAAGAAGCTCTTGATTTGTTTAAGCTTCCTCGTACTATCGGCCAATATAAAGGAAAAGATATGGTTGTTGGTATTGGAAGGTTTGGCCCTTACATAAGGCATGATTCAAAGTTCTATTCGCTTAAAAAAGGAATTGACGATCCTTATAAAATTACATCAGACCGGGCAATTGAACTCATGCTTGAAAAAATAGAGAGCGATAAGAATCGAATAATCAAAACTTTTGAAGATGAGCCCGATTTGCAGATATTAAATGGCCGATGGGGCCCTTATATATCTTATAAAAAGAAGAATTTTAAGATCCCGAAAAGTTCTGAGCCTTCAAAATTGAATAAAGAAGAATGCCTGAAAATTATCAATAATCCTTCTTCAAAGAAGAAAAAGAATAATTCATGACCCTGCTAGACTTTCTCGATCCTGTTAGCCTTGATAAACCTGAGAATCCTTTCATTTCAGGAGCAAACACCTTTTCCAGGAACATAACTGTTCATACACCGGATTTTGAACTTAAAAATCTTGATCCCTACGATATTGCAATTGTTGGAGTTCCGGAGGACAGAAATTCTCATAACAAAGGAGCGTCTTTAGCTCCTGATAAAATCAGAGCTCAACTGTATCAATTAATAAAAGTGAGTGAAAAGATCCGAATAATTGATCTGGGTAATCTTAAACAGGGAAATACCTTTAATGATACATATTCAGCTTTAAAGGAAGTTTTAAAAACTTTGGTATCTAATAACCTGGTAAGCATTATCATTGGCGGAACGCAGGAATTGACAATCCCTGTTTTTCAGGTATTTGAAAAAATGAGATCAAACATTAATGTTACCGCTATTGACAGAACCATTGATCTCGTCGAAGATTCTATTAATAGTTCATCGGAAACTTATCTTTCTGAAATACTATTTAAAAAAAGATCTTTATTTAAATTTTGCAGTTTAGGTTATCAACTTCACCTGACAAAGTCAGGCAATATTGATCTGATCAACAAACTCTACTACGATGCTTATCGACTGGGAGAAATCCGATCCAATATTTCAATGGTAGAACCATTGCTTCGTGATACAGATATCGTAAGTTTTGATATTAGTTCTATCAGACAATCAGAAGCTCCCGCATTCATAAAGCCTTCACCCAGTGGTTTTTATTCTGAAGAAGGATGCCAATTGGCAAGATATTCGGGCCTCAGTGAAAAAATATCAGTTTTTGGACTTTTTGAAGTCAATCCTAAATTTGACTTGAACGACATAACAGCAAATTTAGCAGCTCAAATTGTTTGGTATTTTCTTGATGGATACTCCTGCAGAAAAATGGAATTCCCATCCGGAGAAAATAAGAACTTTAAAACTTTCATTGTAGGTCATTCGGATCTTGATTATGAAATTACTTTTTATAAAAGTATAGTTAGTGAAAGATGGTGGATGGAAGTCCCCAATCCTAAAAACAAGACAACTGTTCTTGTATCCTGTTCTTATGCAGATTATCAAAAAGCCTGTGAACAGGAGGTCCCTGACATATGGTGGAAGTGTTTTCAGAAGCTTTCCTGAAAATAAAATTCGCAAATCATTTCGCTCACTTTTTTATATTTTTGGGTAACCTTAGTCTGAAAATTTAAGTATAAACTATGAATAGAAAAACTATTGTTGATTTCTATGCTTGTATGAGTACAATATTTTTACTTATTTTACTTTCTATATAAAAGCCTTGTTAATAAAGGCTTTTCCTGATTTAGGAAGAGAATATGAAAAAACTACTCATATCAATCATAATTGTAACAATGAACCTGGTTGTATTTGCACAGCAAATTCCCCAGGCATCGCACTTTATGTATGATAATTTAAGAATGAATCCGGGAAGTGCAGGAAGTATGGATTTATTATGTGTAAATGGGATAATGAGACAAGAAATGGTCGGTTTCCCCGGAAACCCTGAAAATTTTTTCTTTAATGTGGAAGCTCCTTTTAATATAGGAAGATCAAAACATGGAGTAGGATTATCTGTATACCGGGATGTTCTGGGTTTCAATTCGGATATAAACGTGCAATTATCCTATGCATTTCGGATCAGTGTGGGAGATGGAATACTTGGAATAGGTATAAACGGCGCACTTATTGATAAAACCCTTGACAGCCCTGAGTGGACTCCAACTGACGCTACTCAGGATCAATACATTCCCAGTGGTGATGCAGACATGACA
>CAZWFM010000303.1:0-3082 GCA_964633185.1 uncultured Bacteroidales bacterium
TAATTTCTATGCAAGATTACAGGATGGAAATGAAGCCTATAGGCATCTCAGGCTATTGTTGGAAAAATCTACTTTGCCCAACTTGTTCGATACATACCCTCCTTTTCAGATTGACGGAAATTTCGGAGGTACTGCAGGAATTGCAGAAATGCTGTTACAAAGTCAGAATGGTTTTATCCATGTTTTACCGGCTTTACCTGATGTATGGACAAAAGGCTCAATGAAAGGATTAAAAGCGAGAGGAAATTTTGAGGTCGACATAGAATGGGAAGGAGGAGAGCTGAAACAGCTGGAAATACTTTCAATGGATGGAGTTCCGGCAGTAATCATATATGAATGGAAACGTGTTGAAACAGTAACGAAAAAGGGAGAAAGACTGATTTTTAACAAAGACCTGAAGAGAATAAATTAGAACCTTGACTTTTGTGGGTTTATAGCGAATCGATAAGGGTTTGTATTTCCTGAGCTTTGTTTTGAGCTTCCACTTTAGTATCAAACCTGGCAAGAAGTATTTTCTTGCTGTTATACTCTGATTTCAGGAATATTCTGTAATTCTGAACTGCAATTTCAGATTTGCGGTTGCTTCGACTATAGGATGTATATTTTCCTTTAAATTCTTTCACCATTATTTTATCTGATTTTTCAAAAGGAAGCCAAATTCCCGTCCGGATAAAACCCAGCAGCATTACATACTTTTGATAGCGTTTTCTGGTAAGATTAATTCTTGCTCCGCTGTAGGAAAATGCCATAATAGAACCAATCAACAGAACAGGAATGGCAGTGAGAGTGAAATAAATGGTTATCAAGCCAAATATAAGAAGAAGGTAACCGGCTGCAACACCGGAAGGGCCGACAAGTTTATTCAGTTTACAATTCTCGATCATGACAGCAATTTACATAAATTTTGTGGATACTAAAACCTCACCTTTTATCAGACGAAGCTTCAGCGAAGTCTGACCAACACTCTCCAGATGGGGAGGGCGTAATACCTGCAACGGAAAGCTTTTCTGTAAATTTCCGGGGCCGTCTCATAAGAAAAAAATTTTAAGATAGCCACGAAGTCTCGAAGACTCAAAGAATTGAAGCTCCTCACCGCAAGCGGCGAGGAACCTTCGATCCTTTTTTTGTTATTGTTTTTGTGCTCGCTAACCCCTCAGTGCTCCGTCGCTATAGCTATGGCGCAAGCGACAAGTAACAGGTAACCAAGTTTACGAGCTTGACCCAACCTGCAAGGCTGGCAGGAAAGCTAATGCGCTCGCAGGATTCACAAATCCCTGTTTTTCAATTATATATAACTTTGTGAATACTTTGTGATTTTATGTCTTGGTGGCGAATTTTCAACTTTTGAGATAGCCTCGGCCGGAGGATGAGGTAATTTTGCCGGATCTCTAAGTTGTTGAAACCTTGTTTTCTTCCTGTTCCAGAATTTTCACTTTTGGTACCCGTTTATGCCATGCTACGATAAAAAATCCCAGTCCATACCCTGAGAGAATATAATATTTAATCTGATTTGAATAAGTCTGCAAACCGAAAGGCTGGAATAGCAGCATAAAAATGGTAATAAAAAGACCTATTGAAACAATGATCTTCCATTTGTTTTCAATAGTCGGGTAGGGTTGTCGAATGAATTCAGAAAAATGCATGTTACAAATAAAGTGATACCGAAAATAGCTATATAGACTTAAAAAAGAAAGCCCCGTCTGATTTTTCAGACGGGGCAACCCTACGATTTGATCTCACTCTGAACCTATATATCTATCTCCAATGTCCATGATGTTCACCATGTGAACCTCTTCTTTCACACATAAAGGAATCAAATTGTTCCTGTTGTTCTTCCGTTAACACTGCCTTAACATCTTTATCCAGCTTGTCTCTGAGTTGAAAGCGGGCTTCACGTTCTCCGACACAATCATTTTTATACATACTACGCAGTTGTCTCATTTCACTGATATGTGCATAGTGTATTTCTTCGATTTGCTGTTTTTGCTGTTCAGTAAGAGATAATTCTTTTGAAAGATCGTCAACCATCAGCTGTATTCTGCATGAATCATTCATCCATGAGCCCTGACCATCATGAAATCCTTTTCCATAACCCGGCTGAGCAGATACAGTATAAGATACTATCCACATCAGGGATGTCATAACTACCGAAAATATTACTATTTTTTTCATTCTCTGAATAGTCTATTATTTAATAAAATTCCATTATCGAAGGTGAATATAGAACAGTACCTGCTAACTTAAAAATGCAATCGACAAACAACGAGTTTTTATCAATATTCAGTATGATTTTGGAAACATATACATTAACAGGGCGCCTCCACGCCGTCAGTATATATGTTTATCGATAAATTCCTGGAATTTGTCCTTGTATGGATCGCTAATGGGAATATATACATCTTTATCGAAAATAATCCGGCTGCGTTCTATGGTTGTGATTTGTTGAAGGTTCACGATAAAAGACCTGTGCACACGCATGAATCTGTCTGAAGGAAGTTTTTCTTCAAGTGATTTCATACTCATTAGCGACATAACCGGTTTGGTGTTTAAAGTATGAATTCGAACATACTCACGCATACCTTCAATGTATTTAATATCCTTAAGTTCGATACGGATGATCTTGTATTCAGATTTTACAAAGAGATATTCGTCTTCTGTGTCATTCTTACTCGCTTTATCGAACATTTCAAAATACCCTTTTGCTTTATTGGCAGACTTTAAAAAATCTTTATATCCAATTGGTTTTAAAAGATAATCGAGAGCGTCTACTTTGAATCCCTCAACTGCAAATTCACTGTAGGCGGTAGTGAAAATTACTTCGGGCTTTTTTGTTAGTGAACGGACAAAATCAAGACCGTTCAATCCTGGCATATTGATATCAACAAACAACAAGTGCACTTTTTCTTTTTCAAGTGTATCCATGGCTTCAAATGCATTTTTGCAGTCAGCAACCAATTCAAGGAAAGGAGTTTGCTTAATAAAATCTGCAATCTGCCTTAAAGCAAGAGGTTCATCATCTATGGCAATGCATTTAATCTTCATAGGGAACGATTAAGTTTATTTCAAATTCATTATCACTGTC
>CAZWFM010000304.1:0-3072 GCA_964633185.1 uncultured Bacteroidales bacterium
GGTCGTGTTGTAAGTGAAACAAAGGTCTGCTCACCCATTTATGAATACGACATCCTGGTTTCGGTTCCCGTAGCCAAAACGCACATGCATACAGGCGTTACTCTTGGTATTAAAAACATGAAAGGCTGTTTATACCGGCATGAGAAAGTACGCTACCACCAGATGGAATACCTGAACGGATCCTTTGCTGAAAAAACACTGGATTCAGCCATTGCTGACCTGGCAACTATCTTGTTGCCTGACCTGACAGTTATTGACGGGTACATAGGCATGGAAGGACTTGGTCCTTCAGGGGGGGAAGCCAAACAATCGGATTTTTGCATTGCCAGTTTTCATCCTTTGGGAGCTGATATCTTTGGTTGTATTCTAATGGGGTTGAAAGCAGATGATATACCGCATCTGCGATTGGTTTCCAAACGCCTGGATATGCCGCTTAAAGCCAATGCTTATGAAACAATTCCTGCAAAATACGAGGAATATATCTCACCCTATAAGGTACCACCTACAAATCTTTCCGTTGAGTTTGAGAACATTAAAGTATACGATAAAGAATCATGCAGTGCCTGTTTATCCACTTTAATGCTGTTTCTGCGCCGCTTCAAAGACGACATGACTCCTTATGTCCTGGCCGACGGTAAGTTTCATATTGCCATAGGCAAAGGAGTTGATAATGCAAAGGAAGGAACTGTATTTGTTGGCAATTGTACCCGGTTCATGAAAGACAGAGGAATTTTTATAAAAGGCTGTCCGCCGGTTCCTACGAGGATCTATGAGGCTATTACCGGGCGTGAACCCGACGAAAACGAACCTGAAGTAGAGTGATTTATTATTTTATTTACAGGGAAACAAATACCTGAATTCTGAACAGGGCCAGCCAGTACCATTGGCTATCATAAATGTCATCAAGACCCGCGTCTTTCCACTCCATTCTTTCCCTTACCTGCATAATCAGGCCCAGATCGGCATTTATGCCTAACCAGTTGTTAATGCCAAATTCTCTTCCCGCTGCTATATTTATATACGAAAAATTATACGTTCGATCGGCTGCAATGCTTTTTTTATGTGTATATCCCTGGCGGGCATACCAGGCAGGTCTGTTGGAATAAAATCCGTGCTTACCAAAATGTATCATATGATCAAAACACCAGGTTGTAACTATTTCCGGATAAACTCCCAGGTCTCCTCCGTAATATATTCCGAATTGTGTAATATCCGTATATTGATACCGTATACCTCCGTGCAAATATTCTCTTGCGGAAACACCGCCGACAAAATCGAGCTTTGTCTTGATGATCTGTCCAAAGGCACCGGAAAATACTATAAACAGAATCATGAAACTTAAATATATCCTGGTTTTCATCATGTGAGATTACTTTATATTATTATGCATCGTATTGTTTTGCTTTTTCCCAGATCTCATTCATTTCATCCAGTGTCATTTCTTTCAACGAACGTCCCTTTTTAATGGTATGTTCCTCCAAATAATTGAACCGCTTAATAAACTTACGATTTGTTCTCTCAAGCGCATTTTCCGGATCAATACCATACAACCTTGCAGCATTTACTACTGAAAATAAAAGATCACCAAACTCTTTCTCCATTTCCACTTTATTTCCTTTTTTAATTTCGTGAATAAGTTCATTCAACTCCTCATTTACCTTTTCCCAAATTTGTTCGGGTATATTCCAGTCGAAACCTACAGCGCGTACTTTTTCCTGCACTCTGTTTGCCTTTATTAAAGCAGGCAAAGATCCAGGCACACCTGCCAGCACAGATTTCACACCTTCATGTTGTTTGATTTCTTCCCAGTTTTTTTTCACATTTTCAGGATCATTCTTTACATCTACATTTCCAAAAACATGAGGGTGTCTGAAAATAAGTTTCTTACACAAACTTTCAATGACATCGCCAATATCAAAATAATTTTTTTCAGAAGCAATTTTTGCATAGAATATGATGTGCAACAAAAGGTCTCCAAGTTCTTTTTTAATTTCTTCGCTGTCATTTTCTGTTATTGCTTCTGCCAGTTCATACGCTTCTTCCAGGGTTAAATTTCTTAATGATCTATTTGTTTGTTCTCTGTCCCAGGGACATTTCTCACGCAATTCATCCATTATATTCAGTAATCTCCTAAACGATTCCAGCTTTTTCTCCATGGTTAGTACAATTATTCTCCCGTCAGTGTTAATTTACTCCCCGGCTTTTCATCATAAAATTTAATTCTTATTGCTGAACTAATTTTTAAATTCAGCAGATCTGCTGCATTTCCATGGTTAATTGCAATTTCAAGAAGATTCACAGAATTAAAAATCGCCAACAGCTCTCCGGAGAGAGAATCTTCATAGGTCTCATTAATTTTATCTATCCTGTAGTGATTGCTCTGAATGAAAATTTCATAAGGTTTGTTTTGTCCGACCTTGAGAAAAGTTTCCTTTGATACATTGGTAATGGCATTTGAAAAAGAATCTATGTAGATCACACTGCCATTGATAAGATTTTTATCAATTACAGGTCTTAGAGGTACTTGCCTGACATATTTTTCAGCCGGTTCACAGAAGGTTCGTAACTCATCTCCATTGAGAATATGAAATGCGGTTTTAATAAATGAATCAATACTTAAAAAATTATTATTGATCTCAGATTTTTTAACCCTGTAAACAGCTTCCGGCTCTTCGGAAGAGATCAGACCACAAATCCCGTTATCGGTAGTAATAAAATAATGCCCTTTGATCTTTAAAACAAGCAATGATTTCTTTGAAGTTAGCGCCGCATTCACCCCAATAATATGAATCGTGCCTTGTGGAAAATTATAAAAGCAATTGCGTAAAACAAAAGCTGCCTGCATGATATTAAAAGGTTGTATCTGATGATTGATATCCACAACAATCGTTGAAGGATCAACAGATAATATTTTCCCCTTCAATGCGCCGAGGTAGTAATCGCTTTTATTCCAATCGGTAGTTAAAGTAATTAATGACATTTAACTGAATGTACAGGTTCAAATAAATTGAATATCTTTAAAAATTAGGTTTATTTTGTAATGTCTAAAAGTACATATAATTGTCAAATTTT